>JAESSZ010000413.1 GCA_016763875.1 Nannocystaceae bacterium | reverse complement strand
GGGCGGCGGCACGGTGATTGGCGTGGGGTTCGTTGCAGGCCGTCGCTGCATGGTTTCGGCGAGTGACAGCGCGATCAAGGGCGGGGCCGTATCCCCGATGGGGCTGCGCAAGACCCTGCGTGCGCAGGAGATCGGGCGCGTCAATCGTTTGCCTGCGATCGGCCTGGTGGAGAGCGCGGGCGCCAACCTTCTGTATCAGTCGGAGCTCTTCGTGGAGGGCGGGCGCGTCTTTTGCAACCTCGCACGCGCCTCGGCGCTCGGGTTGCCGCACCTGACGGTTGTTCACGGCAGCTCGACGGCAGGCGGTGCGTACATCCCAAGCCTGTCGGACTACGTGGTCGTGGTGCGTGGCAAGAGCCGTATCTTTTTGGCCGGACCTCCCCTGGTCAAGGCCGCCCTTGGCGAGGACGCGGACGAGGAGCGTCTCGGCGGCGCGGTGATGCATACGCAGGTCTCGGGCACGGCCGAGTACATCGCCGAAGACGACGCACACGGCATTGCGATGGTGCGTGACATCTTCTCGAAACTGCCGTGGGACGAAGGGGTCGCTGCGTTGTCGCCCCCTGTTACCCCACGCTCGCCGCGGCACGATCCCGAGGAGTTGGCCGGGGCCATTCCCACGGACTATCGCCAGCAGTACGACTGCCGCGATGTCATCGCGCGCATCGTCGACGACTCGGACTTCCTTGATTTCAAGCGCGACTATGGTCCGCAGACCGTCTGTGGTCACGCGCGCATCGACGGATGGGCGGTCGGGCTCATCGGAAATAACGGCCCGATTTTCCCGGAGGGGGCGGCCAAGGCGGGCCACTTCATCCAAGCGTGCTGCCAAACGGGCACGCCCATCATCTACCTGCAGAACACCACGGGTTACATGGTCGGCACGGCCGCGGAAGAGCGCGGCATCGTCAAACACGGCTCCAAGATGATCCAGGCGGTCGCCAATGCCACCGTCCCGCAGATCACGATTGTTGTTGGCGGCTCGTTCGGTGCGGGGAACTACGGCATGTGCGGGCGTGGCTTCGATCCTCGCTTTATCTTTGCGTGGCCCAACGCGCGGATCTCCGTGATGGGTGGGGAGCAGGCGGCCAAGGTCATGGAGATCATCACGCGCGCGAAGTTTCGGCGGCAGGGCGTGGAGATCGACGACGAGAACATGGGTAAGATGACGAGCGCCATCAAGGACAAGCTCGACAGCGAGGCCAGCGCGCTGTTTTCGACCGCACGGCTGTGGGACGACGGGCTCATTGACCCTCGCGACACCCGCAAGATTCTGATTGAGACCCTCGCCATTTGCCGCGAGGGCGACCGCCGGACCCTGCGTCCGTCAACGTTTGGCGTCGCACGTTTCTAGAGCCGAGACGATAGGAGAGTCACGATGAAATTCACCGAGGAACACGACCAGCTTCGCGACACCGTGACCAAGTTCATCGATCGGGAGATCAACCCGTACATCGATGCATGGGAAGAAGCCGAGATTTTTCCCGCCCACGATCTTTTCAAGAAAATGGGTGACCTTGGGCTTTTGGGCGTGAGCAAGCCGGAGGAGTTCGGTGGGCTGGGCCTGGACTACACCTACTCGTTGGTGATGGCAGAGGCGCTCGGCAACATCAATGGCGGCGGCGTGCCGATGGCGATTGGGGTGCAGACAGACATGTGCACGCCAGCGTTGGCCAAGTTTGGCAGCGATGCTCTGCGCCGCGAGTTCTTGGCACCTGCGATCGCTGGCGATGTCGTGGCGTGCGTTGGGGTGAGCGAGCCGCACGCGGGATCCGATGTGGCCGCGGTCAAGACGACGGCAAAAAAGGTCGGCGGTGACTGGGTCATCAACGGCGGCAAGATGTGGATCACCAGCGGCATTCAGGCCGACTGGATGTGCTGCTTGGTCAATACCTCGGATGGGCCGCCCCACAAGAACAAGAGCCTCATCATCGTCCCCATGGATACCAAGGGGGTGCAGCGGGCGCGCAAGCTGAAGAAGATCGGGATGAACTCTTCCGACACCGCGCAGATCTTCTTTGACGACGTCAAAGTGCCGCTGGGCAACATCGTCGGGCAAGAGGGCATGGGCTTCATGCTGCAGATGATTCAGTTCCAGGAAGAACGGCTGTGGGCGGCCGCGAACGCCATGGCGGGTCTCACGAAGGTCATCGAACTCACCAAGGAGTACACGCGCGAGCGCAGGGCGTTTGGTAAGTCGATCCTCGACAACCAGGTCGTGCACTTTCGTCTCGCGGAGCTGTCGACCGAGGTGGAGTGCTTGCGAGCGCTGGTGTGGTCCGCGGCCGAGCAGTACATCTCCGGGACCGACGTCACACGCTTGGCTTCGATGGCAAAACTCAAGGCAGGACGGCTGTCTCGCGAGGTCGCCGATGCGTGTCTGCAGTACTGGGGCGGCATGGGCTACATGCACGAGTCGCCGGTTTCACGTTTCTTTCGCGATGGTCGCTTGTGCTCGATCGGGGGTGGGGCCGACGAGATCATGCTGTCGATCATTTGCAAGCTCGAGGGGACCTTGCCCAAACGCGTCAAGGGAGCAACGAAGTGAACGCGGGGTCACTCCCCGACACGCGGTTCATTGCGCTCCAGCTGGACGGGCGCGGTGTGCTGACGATGACCCTGGATCGCCCCAAGGTTCGCAACGCGATGAGCGTTGCCATGGTCAATGAGATCGAGACGGTGCTCGGTGCGGTTGCTGATCGTCGCGACGTTCGCGTCTTGGTCTTGCGCGGCGCGGGCGATCACTTCTGTGCGGGTGGGGACATTCGTGACATGGCGACGGCCCGTGGGTCGGAGCGCAAAGAAGGGGAGCGCGACCCCGCCGCGACGGTGAACCGGCGATTTGGCTCGATGATCACCGCGGTCGACCGCGCACCGCAAGCGGTGGTCGCACTGCTGCACGGGGCCGTGCTGGGGGGAGGGTTCGGCCTCGCGTGCGTGGCCGACATCGCGATCGCGACCGCCGATGCCAGATTCGGACTGCCGGAGACCGGATTGGGTCTGCCTCCCGCGCAGATCGCCGCGTTTGTTGTTCGTCGGCTGG
>JAESSZ010000412.1 GCA_016763875.1 Nannocystaceae bacterium | reverse complement strand
GACGACCACCTTATTGGCTTCGTCTACCGGTCGCGCCGCGAGATCGATCTCGCGAAGGTTGCGACCGAATTGCCGCACTTGATCTCGCTAGTCCGCAAAGCGACTGCGGATTCACAAGCCCAGTAGGAAGTCGAGAGGTGCCCACTTCCAAGTCGACAGCGATCTGCCTCGGGGATCTACTCGCGAACTGCGATGGCGAGGTCACGTACGAAGGTTGTGATGCCACGACTTCGATCCGCGACGTCGTGGTCGACTCTCGTGTGGTGAAGTCGGGCGACGCGTTCGTTGCGGTTGTGGGTGCGACAAACGACGCCCACCGGTTCGTGGACACAGTGCGAGAGGCAGGTGCCGCGGTCGTCATCGCGCAACGTGGACGTCTCGAGAGCATCACAGGACCGCACGTTTGGCTCGACGACACGGCCGCCGCGTTGCCCACGATCGCCGCCAATCGCTTTGGCCACCCTGCACACAAGCTTCGGCTCGCGGGCATCACGGGAACCAACGGAAAGACCACCACCGCACATCTTGTGGCCGGGGTTCTGCGGCACGCCGCCTCCCCTCACATCCGTCTGGGAACGACCGGCAACTGGGTCGTCGATCGTGAGGACGCCGCCGGTTTCACCACCCCGTTCCCACTCGAGTTGCAGGGCTTGCTCGCCGACGCGGTAAGTCGGGGCGCGGTCACCGGGGTGATGGAGGTGTCCTCGCACGCGCTGGAGCAGGGCCGAGCCAAACCGATCGTCTACGCGGCGGTCGGCCTCACCAGTTTCAGCCAGGACCACCTCGAGTTTCATCCGACCATGGAGGCGTACCTCGAGGCGAAGTGCCGACTGGCGCGCGAGTACCTGCGCGCCGACGGGATCGCGGTGGCCGCGGTGGACGGCCAGCCAGCCGCTTCGCGGTTCTTGGCGGCGGCGGCCTCACCGCAGCGCTGGCGAGCGTCGCAGGGCGCGGTGCCCGACGCAGAGATCCGCGCACACACGATACGAGACGACGGGGCCGGGCTGCGGGCTCAGGTCGACACCCCCATGGGCTCACTCGCGCTGGCTTCACCACTTGTCGGTGACTTCAACCTGGACAACCTGCTGGTCACCATCGGCCTCTCGTTGGGCCTCGGCATCGATACCAACGTCATCGAGGACGCGCTGCCCAACCTTCATGGCGCGCCCGGACGACTCGAGCGTGTGCGCGCCGCGCCTGACTCTCCGGTGGTGTTTGTGGACTATGCCCACACGCCAGACGCGGTCCAGCGGGCGATCGCGGTCGTCCGAGGCATTTGCCGCGGGCAGCTTTTTGTCGTGCTCGGGTGCGGCGGCGATCGCGATCGCTCCAAGCGCGCGGTGATGGGTCGTGTGGCGTCAACCGGCGCCGATCGGTTCTGGGCGACGTCCGACAATCCACGAACGGAAGACCCTGAGCAGATCATCGACGACATGCTCGCCGACATTGATGGCGAGCAACGCCACAAAGTGGTGCGCTGTTGCGACCGCGGCGCAGCTATCGCGGACGCAATCGGGACGGCGTCCTCAAACGACGTGGTCTTGATCGCGGGCAAGGGCCATGAGGACTACCAAGTGCTCGGCACGCAACGCATTCACTTCGACGACCGGGAGCACGCAATCGCAGCTTTGGGCCGACGCAGTAAGAAATCCGGAGCATCAGCGTGAGGTTCGCTTGACGCCCCGGTCGAAAGACGGAATTCTGGACGTGGTCGGTCTATGCATGCAATCGCCTCGATCTTCCTCTTGATTCCGCTGGCCGTTGGCGGCCCGGATCAACTTCTTGGCCCCGATTCGAGTGACGAAGGCGCCCGGCCTGAGGTCATCTCGGCTGGGTTTCCGATCACAGATCCCAGTTGGAACCCGCACGGCCTCGGCCTTCCCGACCCGGACGCGGTCCCCGCCCTGAACACGGCGACGGTTCTGTACGTCAACTTCGAGGGGCCCCTGATGCAAGGGGGCTGCGGCAATGACTCGCGCAACGACTGCTCGACGATCTTCGGCGGGGCTCAGTTCGATCCCTCGCCAGCCGACCCCGCTACGCGTGCCGCGATCATTCAGGCGACCCGCGCGGACGTCGTCGACTTTGGTGTGATCGTGGTGGGTGAACGCCCGCCCGAGGGCAACCCGTACGCGATGGTGGTGGTGGGCGTGCCGAGTTCGGGTGCACCCGCTGGCGTGGGTGGTGTCGCACCCGGCATCGACTGCGGCAACAACAACCCCAACATCACCAGCTTCTCGTTTCTCGTCGGGAGCAGCGCCAACATCCAGGCGACCGTGATTCACCAAGAGGCTGCGCACACGTGGGGCCTTGAGCACATCGACGACGACAGAGACAACTTGTTCCCGACCGCGGGTGGAACGCTGGACCCCAAGTACCGCGACGAGTGCAGTGCGGTGGTCGCCGACACAGATCTTGTTCCCACGAACGCCTCGTGCAACTCGATCCACACGATGTTCTGCGAGGCCAACTTTCAGAACTCGTACCAGGAGATGTTGGCGCTGTTTGGGCCTCCGCTGCTCGATACGACCCCGCCGACGGTTAGCATCGACAACCCGCTCGACGGCCAGGTTCTCGACTACGAAGAGGACTTCGACCTCACGATTACGCTGGACGATGACCGACGACCGCAGGTCATGGTCACGCGGATCTTTCTCGACGGGGAGGAAGCGTCCGGCATCTCGCTGATCAACGCCACCGTGACGTTCGGTATCCCGGGCGGAGATGCGCCGTCCGGGCACGGGTGGAGCAACGGCGAGCACACGATTCACGTCGACACCGAAGACGAGTCCGGCAATACAGCGAGCGACGAAGTCACGGTCACCATCATGGGTAATCCCGATGGGGGCGGCGAAGACGGCGGCGTGGACGATACCGGCGACGGCGACAGTGAGGGCGGTGCGGCCGGCACCGAGGACGACGGCACCGGCGACGGCACCGAGGACGACGGCACCGGCGACGGTGGTGCGATGGACGATGACGGCGGCGAAGACGGATGTGGTTGCAGCACGACGCCAGCGCCCGCCCCGATCGCGCTTTTCGGACTTGTTGGGCTGCTTGGCTTCCGTCGCAGAAGACGGTCGTAGGCGCCTCTAGCTGTCCACGAGCGCGGAAACCACGCGTTCGAGCCTCATGCCGCGACTGGCCTTGATCAGTACGGCGCCGGGCCGCGATCCGAGGGCGGATCGCACGGCTTGGGCGGCCGCATCGACATCGTCGCCGGCATCGACCGCTTCGATACCGCCCGACCGAGCTGCCTCCGCCGTGGCTGTACAGCGGGGGCCAAGCGTGACCAAGCAGTCCAGCCCGAGTTCAGCGCACAACCGACCGGAGTCTGCGTGAAGCGATGCCTCGGTCGGCCCGAGTTCGAGCATGTCGCCAAGCACGGCGACGAGAGGACCTGACCTGTCGTCGCGCAACGCCGCCAGACTACGCAGCGCGGCCTGCACCGAGCCGGGGTTGGCGTTGTAGCAGTCCGCGATGACCAAATGCTCGCCCATTGTCAGTGCGCGCCCGCGGTCGCCGACAGGGGTGACTTTCTCCAACGCTTCGAGCATTGGCGCGACGGGCAGTTTCAGATGCAGACCGACGCACAGGGCCGCGGCAGCGTTGCGGGCGTTGTGCAGTCCGAACATCTGAAGCTGCAGGGTGACGCGCTGACCATCCGGCAGGCGTAGGGTCGTTTCGGTGCGCGCGCGCTGACGGACGGCTTCGATCACCACGGTGGCATCGGAGCCCGGCCCGAACGACAGCACGCCCGACTTTGGCAGGTGTGCGGTGAGCAACGGTTCATCGGCCGGGGCAACGACCACACCGCCGGACTGCACGTGCGCGACGGGTTCACGCTCGGCGGCAGCGATCGCCTCGATCGAGCCCATAAACTCCAGGTGCTCCAAGGCCACGCTAGTGATGACGGCAACTGTCGGCCGCACGATGCGAGCGAGATGGTCGTTTTCGCCGGGCGCGTTCATCCCGAGTTCGACCACCATGGCCCCGGGCTCGTGCGGCTCTCCCAGCAGAGTCAACGGCACCCCCAGGTGGTTGTTGAGATTGCCCTGAGTGCACAGCACGTTGGGCAACGCGGTGCGAAGGACCGCTTCGATCATCGAGCGTGTCGTCGTCTTGCCGTTGCTTCCTGTGATCGACACCACCGGACCGAGGACACGATCGCGACTCGCGGACGCCAGGCGAGTGAGCGCCTCCAATGTGTCGTCGACTTCGACGACGGTGACATCCCCCTTCGGAAGAGACTTGCCGCGACCAACGAGTACCGCCGCGGCGCCACCCTCGACCGCGCCATCGATGAAGTCGTGGCCGTCGCGTGCAGCGACGATCGGCACGAAGAGACCGCCCACCAGTGGGGCGCGGCTATCGATAAAGGCGCCGGCCGCGTCGCGACTGCCTCGCTGGACCAAAACGCCACCCGCATGTTCTGCGAGCGATTCGGGAGACCATCGCACATGCTGCAAATAGTCAGAGCAAGCGGGCGTTGGCAAGTTTCGCGGCCACTTTGCGACCAATGTAGGACGCTTGCCTTCACGTGCGACAACGAAACACCGTGCTAACGTTGGACGCGCGATGAGAGATACGTTGTTACTCGACCAGGGGTATCAGCCATTGAAGGTGATCGCATGGCAGCGCGCCGTCGTGCTGCACCTTGTGGGCAAGGTCGAGCTGCTCAGCGCACACACCTGGGAGATTCGCACGGTCGCGAACGCGTTTCCCGCACCATCCGTCGTCCGGCTGACTCGCAGTCTGAGACACCGACAGCCCTTCGTCCGGTTCTCGCGCGAGAACGTGTATCTGCGCGACGGCTACCAGTGTCAGTACTGCGGCAAGCACTGCGCGGGCACTGAACTCACCCTTGATCATGTGCAGCCAAGTTCGCGCGGCGGCGGTACCTCGTGGCGCAACGTCGTGACCGCATGCGTCCGCTGCAATCGAGACAAGGGCCGCCTGACGCCCGCCGAAGCGAGCATGCCGCTACGAAGCGTGCCTCGACGACCCAAGTGGCTCGCGCCGAAGATCCTTCGAGTCGGCGCGCAGCAAATGCCCGAATCGTGGCAGATCTTCCTCCATTGACGGGGGAGATAGGCTTCTATGGCGTGCCGCGCCGACTCAGCGCTTCCTGGCCTGGCGCCGAAGCCAGTAGATCGCAGCCTGGCAGTACGGCATGAGGTTGCCCAGGCGATCCGGCGTTTCAAGCTGAGCTGCCATTCGCTCAAGGACACCGGACGAAACTGCCCCCTTCTGACTCGCGACCCGCAAGATGGCGGCATCGATGATCGCACGGCGCCCTGCCGCTGCACGGGGGTGATTGAGGTTCAGCACATCGATATCCTCCCGCGCCGCTGTGTCCGCGTGAGCAGGCTTGATGTCCCCCGTCTTGAGGTACCGGAATCGGGGCGAGCACGGTCGCGCCGCATCCGCGGGATTGATGG
>JAESSZ010000411.1 GCA_016763875.1 Nannocystaceae bacterium | reverse complement strand
GGCGGCGTCGGACGGCGCGTACTCGGTTCGAGAAGTCGCGCGCTTGTTCGGTGTGCCCGAGCGCCGCCTTCGCTACTGGTCGCAGACCGGATTCGTGAGCCCGACCGTGCGTCGTGGTGGCCGGGTCTTGTACGGGTTCCGAGACCTCATCGCGGTCAAGGTGGCCAAGGGGTTGCTCGACGGCGGCGTGCCACTGCGACGCGTGCGTCGGCAGCTCGCCGCACTGCGCAGCAGTCTTCCGGATGTGGACGAGCCCCTCACCGATCTGCGTATTCGGTGCGAACACGATCGTGTGTTGGTCGACGACCCGTCTGACCCGGATGGGGGGCGGTTCGAAGCCTCGACCGGCCAGCTGGTGCTCGATCTCGATACGCGGACCCTTCAACGAGAAGCGGCTGAAGTCCTGGCATTGCCGTGGGTCGATGCCAATGGCGAGATGGCGGCCGGACGAGCGGGCGCAGGGCCACGCACGGCCTACGACTGGTTTCTCGAGGGTTGCGAGCTCGAGGCGGATTGGGGGGGCTCCCCGGCGGACACCGCTGACTTCGCCGCCGCAAAGGACGCCTACGAGACAGCCCTCGATCTCGACCCTGCACTCGCGGCGGCGTGGACGAACCTCGGCAGCATGCTGGCGGAGGTCGGTGACCTCGACGGTTCGCTCAAACACTACCAAGAGGCCTTACTGCACGATCCTGAGCAGCCAGAGGCCCACTGTAACCTCGCGGAGCTGACGTTGCGGCGTGGTGATACCGAGGGCGCGATCGCGGGCTATCGCCACCTGCTCCTCAATCACCCCGAGCACTTCGAGGCGCACTATGGTCTCGCGCGCGCACTGATGCGGGTCGGCGGACGCGGGCAGGCGCTCGCTCATTTGCGTCGATTCAGCGCCGCGGTCGATGCGTTGCCGGACGAGTTGCGGGGCGTGGAGCTGCAGGCGCGGCGCGATGCCGCCGCCGAGGTGATGGTCGATCTGCGGGCCGAGCTCGACACATGAGTCGCGAGCGCAGCCTCGAGCTGCTGCTGTCGGTCTTGGGTGGGACGCGAGTTGGGGTGACGTTCGGGCTCGCACGCCTGGACGGACTTGAGGATTTTCGGGCGGCGGTGCCCGTGATGGACCGCGAAACGCACGAGCGTGAGGTGCAGCAACCGTTGGGCTTCGGCATTCTTGAGCCCGACGACCCGAGGACCGCCCACCTCGCACAGGGCGACCTCGAACGCGACGCGGTGGCGAGGATCCGACGTTCGTTCTGCGGCGCGGAGGCTCCGCGGCGCATCGCGATGCTTCGCGGACCGAGCGGGGAGGGAGCTGTCGACCGGATTGCGCGAGACGACCTCGATGCGTTCGCGGCTCTCTCGGTACCGCGCGCCGAGACGCACGTGATCGACCGTGCGGGTGACCCGAGTGCGTTGCTGACCAAGCTCGAAGTCTTCGATCCCGATGTGCTGATCGTGCCGAGTGCGCTGACCTGCGGATGGCTCGAAGCCGTGCGCCGCACGCCGCTGGATCGGAGTCTACGCTCGCTTCGACTGGTCTTGGCTGAGCACGACGTCGGCAAGTCGATTCGTTCGCGGGTGACGGTGCGTGCCGCTGGGTGGATCGGGCCAAGCGGCCGCATGGCGTTGCCGACGCTGCGCCCACCGCGACGCGCGATGACCCTCGCGATGGGATCGCAGATCATTGAGTTGCTCGCCTACACAAATCCCGAAGAGGACGGACGGCGGGTCTACGCGGAGCGCACGATCTTGCCTGAGCACGCAGTGCTCGGAATGCGCTACGAGCTGGTCGTCTCCTCGGCGCTTGGCTTTCTGCGGCAGCGCACCGGTCGGCACGTCCGCGTCGTCGGGTTTGAGGCGCCGTCCGAGCACGCCGATGTACCGCGGCCGCGAGTGGTTCGACTCCCGCCCGCACCCATGGATGTCAAACTCGAAGGATGCACCGTCTCGGGGGCATGGCTTACGGCGTGCATTCGGCAGGTCTTGCACCGCGAGGACCCTGCGTTGGTCATGGCCGAGATCGGGCCCGATCCACGCAGCGTGTCGCGTGGCCACGCGGCCTCGTTCAGCGGCACGATGAAGCTCCCCGCTGCGTTCAAGGAGACCGAACTCGCGTGGCTGGCGCGTACTGGGGCGCATCGGGTCGAGCGCAACAACCCCCGTGGCCTGTTAGTCAGGGTGGAGTTGCAGGGCTTTGTGTCTCGCGTGCTGCCCCGGCAACTCTCCACCCGCATCGACGCCAGCTTGCGACGACGATCGCCCGCTTACGCCTTTCTTCGCGACAAGGGAGACATCCTGCCGCCGCGTGTGATCGTGCTGCCAACCGGCACACGCCGCAGCGAAGAGCAGCGCCGCATCCGCGAGTTGCTCGGGCCCGTCTGGGTGCCTGACTGCCGCGTGCAGTGACGTCTGGCGCAGCTGATCTTGGACGTACTGGCGGGGGTTCACTCGGTTCGGCGACACACATCGAGGGATGCAGCCAGTTGGACGTGCAGTTTGGCTCGCATCCAGAAGTCCCCGTCAGCGTTTACCTGGACATCGAGGGCGACTCCCTCGCTAACGGCCTCGTGCGCGTCATAGGCGATGTCCCTTAACCGCTTGGTGTCGTCTTCGCCATTCAAGAACGCCTCGACGATGGCCGTTGCGACCTCCGAAAGTGCGCCGCGCGCCTCTTTGGGGACGGGCGCGGTGATGGGCTTGTCGTGGCCGACAAAGACTCGGATGCCTGCGGCAACACTACGCGCGCCCAGGGAATTGGCCCCGCCGACCGTTTCGCAAGCGAACGCGTACACTCTCGGGTTACGGAAGGTCTCACCGAGCGCGGCCGCGTCCGCCCAGACCTCGCTCGTTGTCGGCCCGAGACCCGCGCTGCCACCGTGTGCAAGGAGGACGGCGGAATCGTGCCGTTGTGCAAGCGCGGCGAGATCTTCCGCCGAGCGAACTTCCCGCATGTCGGACGAAAGCCCTCGTTCGCTCAGATGCTCGAACAACACGCGAGTATCGTCAGCGATGAGCGCGACCAAGGAACTCATGGGACCGTTTGCGCGGGGCTCTTGTTGAACGAAGCCACGATGGACAGGGTCGCGGCCCTGGCAAATTCTTGGGCCAAGCGCCCGTCGCCGTCAAGCGAGTCCAGTATCTCACCTGCAGTGATGTCGCCGCGCTCAGGGTCATACAGCACCACTCGATCGCGATTGTCGGTGGAGTGCACGAGGGACCGGAGTGCTTCCCACAGCGGCCCAGGTTCATAGAAGTGCCCGGCCGCTTCTGCACGGTCGCGCCATTGAACTTTCGTCCCGTTCTCCGCCGAGTAGGTGACGTCGAGGTACGTGGGGGCGATCGCGAACGCGTGGTGATGGGTCGAGAGCCACAACTGCGAGAGCCGAGAATCGGGTGCCTCGACTTCGCGTGCCAAGAACTCACCGAGGCGGATGACAAACTCTCGGTGAAGGTGGACCTCGGGTTCCTCAACGATAGCGATCGCTGACGTTTCAGTCGTGATGGCTGCCGTGATCTGCACCAGCTGTTGCTGGCCAGTACCAAGTTGGTCTAATGGTAAATCGCCAACGCCGGGAACGCTGACTTTCACCCGTGGCTCCCCGGTCTCGCTGTCCTTGTACGGATTGAGCTCGATCTGCCCTTCGCTCGCTAGGAGTCCGGTTTCAGAGAGTCGCTCCCCGAGTCGTCGCAAGGCCCGCCGTCGATCGATATCTTCGTCGTTGTAGAGCTCGAACAGTCTCGCTTCCAGATCTCCGGTCTTCAGCGCGCGGTCGGCCTTGACGTACCGGATCAGGTCCGTGGTGAGAAACCCGCGCAGCAAGCGCTCGGACGCTAGGACTGCATCGAGGTGCTTGTCGCTCGCTTCTTGTGTTGCCAACTCTTCGTCGAGCCTGCCGAGCACCCCAGCAACGAGGCTGACGCCTCCGATCTCAGCCACCGTGAAGTGGATAGCGAGCGCGTCGCCCTTGTCCTCGATGATGACGGCAATGTCGAAGTCGTCGCTGGCGACCCCCCAATGCTCGCGCAGGTGGGCCCCCAGGGTTCCGCGGACGCGGATCGACATCCGGTGTGGCAGACCCTTGCTGTAGTCGTCACGCGTGAGGCCGAATCGCTTGTGTGCCTCACGGTACGAGACCATCGCAGGAGACGTCGGCGGTGGAAGGGGGTTGCAGCAGGCTACGATCTGCAGCAGCAGCGTCGGTGCGCGTAGGAGATTCGATTTTCCGGCTCCGTTCTCGCCGTGCAGCACGACTAGGTTGGGGAGTTCGTCTAGCTCGACATCGTACAGGCTGCGGTACCCAATGACGTGGAGCCTACGAATCGCCGTGCGGTCCTTGTCGCTCGCCACGGGACGAAGATACCTCGAAACCAGGACGCCGCGGACCGCCGATCGAATCAACCCCTCACAGGTAGGGCTGCAGGATCGCGCGGAAGTTCCCGTGGGTCTGCAGCTGCCTCAGCGTGCCGTAGTGGCCCACCACGACACGGTCGACGAACACGAGCTCCGTTGGCGGCTGGAAACTGCGCAGATGCTTGGCGAGAAATCCCGGCACGAGCTTCAGTACCTCGTGGTGGATATCCGACGTCCCGTAGTCAAAGTCGTCGCCCAGGATCGGCTTAGCCAACAAATCACGCCACTGCTTGTAGTACTCGAGCGGGACTGCCGGGCCGTCGACGTCGCGTGCACCCAGTCGAATCATGCCGTCCTCGACAGCGGCGTAGTCCTCGACGAGGCATGCGTTGATCGTGTCTCGGTAGGCGTCGATGATGTCGTCGTTGAGTCGCTTCACACAGCCGAAGTCGTACAGCACCATGGTGCCGTCGGGGCGGAAGGCGAAGTTGGCGGGGTTGGGATCAGCATGCAGCACCCGCCAATCGAAGATTTGATCCGCGAGCAGCGAGAACAGCGTCTCGCCAAGTTTGTCGCGGACTTCTTGCGGGTACTTGCTGGTTTCTGACAGCTGGTCGCCGGGCTCGTAACTCAGCGTGAGCACCCGCTGTGAGCTGCGCTCTCCAATTACCTGAGGCACGACGACACGAGCGTCGTTTGCGTAGTGTTCGTGGAAGAGCCGGACATTGTCTGCTTCGTTGCAGTAGTCGAGTTCCTCGACGAGGCTGCGCCGCATTTCGGCGAACAACGCGTCGAGTGCACGACGGTTCATCCTCGCCAGTCCCGAGGCGCGCAAGGCCCACTTGAGCTGCGTGAGGTCGGAGTCCACCGCACCGTCAACGCCGGGGTACTGCACCTTGACCACAACCTCGCGACCGTCGTCGGTCTTCGCTCGGTGCACCTGACCAATGGAAGCCGACGCGAACGGCTCGCGTGAAAACTCAGAGAGCAGCGTCTCGGGCAGGCAACCGAACTCCTTTTCGATCTGCTCGGCGATGACCTCGTAGTCCATCGGCGGTGCGTCTCGCTGCAGCGACTGCAACGCGTCCGCGATCTCCCGTGGCAGCACGTCTTTTGCGATGGAGGCCATCTGGCCAACCTTCATCACTGCACCTTTGAGTTCGCCCAGGGTCTGCGCTATCAGCTCCCCGCTCTGCCGGTTGACTTCGATGCGATCGGCTGCCGCCGCCTCCTCGGATTGGAAGACCGACTTGATTCGCGACTTCGTGTAGTTGCTCGCCACACGCGCGGTCATCCCTGCCAAGCGCAGCAGCCGTTTCCCCTTAGTTGCTGGTCGCTCGCCCATACCCCAACCCCACTGTCGCGCTCGCCCGGCGCGGTGTCAAAGGCGGCCCCGCAATACCCCGAGAAACGACGATTGAGCCTCCGATGGGGTCGAGTTCCCGCGCTCCCGAGCAGACTGCGCGCCGTGTGAGTCTACCGGGCCACCGCACACTGAACGCCTCAGGTCTCGCGGGGTAGGGCGATCTGAATGGGCGTCACGCCCCAAATCTTGGTCGCGTACTCGCGGATCGTCCGATCCGAGGAGAATCGGCCAACGTTGCTCAGGTTGGCGACCACTCGGCGCGTCCAAGCGTACGGGTCTAGGTACGCCGTATCGACTTCAGCGTGGCACTCGAGGTAGGCGGCGAAATCGGCGCAGACCAGATAACGATCGTCGTGCCACAAGTCGTGCACGACCGGTGCGTAGCGGGACTTGTCGTCCGGAGAGAAAAATCCGGACGAGATCATCTCAAGGGCGTCGCGGAGTGGCTCGCATCGTTCAATCCACTGAGAGGATTTGTATCCCGCGTGCTTGATTTGCTGCACTTGGTCCGCATCGTGTCCAAACAGAAAGAAATTCTCGGCGCCCACGGCTTCCCGGATCTCGACGTTGGCGCCATCCAATGTGCCAACGGTGAGCGCGCCGTTCATTGCGAACTTCATGTTGCCGGTGCCCGACGCTTCCTTGCCCGCCATCGAGATCTGCTCGGAGACATCGGTGGCGGGGATGATGCGCTCGGCCAGCGACACGCCGTAGTTGGCGACGAAACAGACCTGCAGGCGGCCGCGCATGGCCGGGTCGTCGTTGATCGTTGCGGCGACGTCGTTGATGAGTTTGATGTGCAGTTTTGCGGTCGCGTAGCCCGGTGCTGCCTTGCCGCCGAAGATGAATGTCCGTGGCGTCAGGTCCAAGCCAGGATTGCGCTTGATTCGCTGGTACATCGCAACAACGTGCAAGCAGTTGAGCAACTGCCGCTTGTACTCGTGAAGCCGTTTGATCTGAACGTCGAAGATCGCGTCGACGTTCAAGGTTAGACCCTCGCGTTTGCGGACGATGGCGGCGAGCTGGACCTTGTTGTCGTGCTTGATCGCCCTGAGCTCGTCCAAGAACTCCTCGTCATTGGCCAGCGGTGCGAGTTTTTCGAACTGGTCCAAATCGGTGACCCACTCGCTGCCGATCCTGCGGGTGATGGCGGCGGACAGTCGGGGATTGGAGAGCAGAATCCAGCGCCGCGGGGTCACGCCGTTGGTCTTGTTGTTGAAACGCTCGGGCCACATCTGAGCGAAGTCGGGCGTCAGCCGCTCGGTGATGAGGCCGGAATGCAGCTTGGCGACCCCGTTGACGCTGTGGCTACCCACCACGGCCAGATTTGCCATGCGTACGTGCTTGCCGTCGTGGCTGTCGCCGATGATCGACATGCGCGCCATCTTTGCTTCGTCGCCAGGCGAGTGGATCTCGACGCGGCGCAGGAAACGGCGGTTGATCTCGTGAATGATGTCGAGGTGGCGCGGCAGGAGGCGGCCGAACAGCGCCACATCCCACGTCTCCAACGCCTCGGGGAGCAGCGTGTGGTTGGTGAACGCAATGCAGCGTTGCGTGATGTCCCACGCCTCGTCCCAACCGAGATTCTCGGTGTCCAGCAGGACTCGCATGAGCTCGGCGACGGCAACCGCGGGGTGGGTATCGTTGAGCTGGATCGCCGCCTGGTCCGGCAGCGCGCTCATTGGTTTCCCGGCCTTCTTGAACCGCCGCAGCACGTCCGAGATCGAGCAACATACGAAGAAGTACTGTTGCTTGAGCCGCAGCTCCTTGCCCTCTTGGGAGTTGTCGTTGGGGTAGAGCACCTTGGAGATGCTCTCGCTGAGCGACTTGGTCTCCACCGCACGACGGTAGTCGCCGTCGTTGAACACCTGAAAGTCGAAGTCTTTGGTGGCGCGCGCCGCCCACAGCCGCAGCGTGTTGACGGTGTTGTTTCCGAAGCCCGCAACGGGAGTGTCGTAAGGAACGCCCAACACCTTAGACGCATCGACCCACTGCACGGTCAACCGCCCGTCGGAGTCGCGGTGGTGCTCGATATGCCCGTAGAAGTTGACGGTGACCGTGTACTCGTAGCGCGCGATCTCCCACGGCGTGCCGTAGCGCAGCCACGCGTCGCCCCGTTCGACCTGCCATCCTTGTTCGACCTCCTGGCGAAAGATGCCGAACTCGTAGCGGATCCCGTAGCCGTAGCCCGGGTAGCCAAGGGTTGCCATTGAGTCGAGAAAACACGCCGCGAGGCGACCGAGGCCGCCGTTGCCCAGGCCCGGGTCGAGTTCTTGTTCGAGGAGCGTGCCGAGAACGATGTCGTACTCGCGCAGTAGTGTCTCCGCCACCTCGTACAGCCCGAGGTTGATCAGGTTGTTCCCGAGCATGCGGCCCATGAGGAACTCGGCGGAGAGGTAGTAGACGCGCTTGACGTCTGCGTCGTAGTAGGCGCGCTGTGTTCTTACCCAGCGCTGCACGAGGCGGTCACGGACCGCATGCGCGAGCGACTCGTAGATGTTCCGCATGGTCGCCGACTGCGGATCCTTCATGCACGTGTAGTACAGATGGTCGAGCACGGCACGCTTGAGCGTGGTCGGGTGCATGCCCGTGCGGTCGTCTTCGACCACGATCTTGAGACCTTGGCTCGCGGGGTCGTTCCGGTCGGAGTCGTCGTTCATTGGGGCGGGGGGAGGATACACCCGCGCCGCGGCTCACTCCGCGTCTTCGATCTCGATGACGTCCTCGTCCTTCGGGGTGGGTACTTCGGCGGGGCGGGCGTGGATATCGATCCACTCGATGACCTGCTTGCCGAGCTTCGCCCGCAACGCTGGTGATGCGGCAGCGTCGGTCTTGAGCCGGTTGAGCAGTTGCCGCCGCACGTTCAGCGGGACAGGACTGTCCATACGGAGAAACAGCGCTTCGAGTTCGTCCTGAGAGCGGCCGGCGCCATCGGTGCTGCGCGGCAGCGCACGCCAGGCAAGGATCAGGTCGGTCAGCAGGGAGCGGGCGTAACGGTCGGGGTCGAGTCCGAACGGCGGCGACTGAGCGGATTCCTCGAAGCGATCCAACGCCGCGTCGGTTTCCTGAGGGGGAACGCCGTGCAGCACTGCGACGCGTTGCAGCTCGGATTCTAGGCGTGCGCGCGGTTGGGCGAGCAACGCCGCCCTGGTAGCGATCTCGGCGCTCGGTTTGGCTTCGTCCGTCGCCGTGCGCGGTGATTGTCCCGGTTTGGGTCGCGCCGAGACAGGTGTCACGGCTTCGGGGTGCCCTGAGTTTGAGCGGCTGCCCAAAGTCCAAGCGAGCCCGCCCCCAACGCCGCCAAGGACGATGGTCGCGACCGCGATTGCGGTGAACACGACGCGATTGGACGGCGGCGGCGCGTGGACCGACGGCGCGGGAACGTGCGAGCTGTCGACGGTGGCCATCATCGCGGCCCACAACTCATCGGCGAAGATCCCGGTGGACTGTGGACGGTGGTGCGGCTCCTTGGCCAGCGCACGCATCAAGCATGCTTCCAGAGAAGGCGGGATGCGAACCCCGGGGGCGACCTGCGAAAGTGGGGGCGGCGTTTCGGTGGCGTGGAGGGTGACGTACGCGCTTGGGCTGCGCGCCACAAACGGCGGACGACCCGACAGCATTTCGTACAGGATGCACGCCAAGGCGTAGATGTCGCTTCGCTCGTCCACCGGTCGGTCGGCGAGTTGCTCGGGGGACATATAGGGTGGGGTCCCCGCGAGAGTGCCCGCCGCGGTGTCGCGGCCATCGAGGCGAGCGATGCCAAAATCGAGGACCTTGACGAAGCTCGGTCCTGGGCCGCGCTTGAGCACCATGAGGTTCGAAGGCTTGAGGTCGCGATGGATGATGCCCTTGCGATGAGCCTCGGTGAGTGCCTCACACACCTGGGTCGAGATCGCCACAGCACGCGACGGATCGATCCGGCCGTGGGTACGCACCAAGTCCTCCAACGTCGTGCCCTCGAGATGTTCCATCGCGAGGAAGAGCGTGCCGTCGGTCAGCGTGCCGTAGTTGTAGATCGAAACGATGTGCGGATTTTGTAGCCGTGCCGCCGCGCGAGCTTCGGTTGCGAACGCGGCGGCGATGGCGGGGTCCTTGGACAGCCACGGATGGATCACCTTGATGACGACGGTGCGGCCAATCGCCGGTTGGTCCGCCACGTAGACCGCCCCCATGCCGCCTTCGCCGAGCTTGGCCCGCACCACGAACTGGCCGATGATCGAGCGGCCGATCATCGCGTCGCTGCCAGACGCGACCGCGTCCGATCCTTGTCCGGGCTGAGTCCTCTGCACGTTGGCGGTCAGCGTGATCCCGCACGACACGCAGTTGCGCGTGTTGGGAGCCAACACCGACCCGCAGTGCGCGCACGTGGGCATGCGCGCTGGAGTTTAGCGCTAGTCAGCGGCGATAGCTGTACCGGTCGTCAACCGAGTTTCGATGGCCAATACTGCGAGTGTGTTGGCGCTGAGGTCCTCCGAGGAGGCTTGGGAGAAGTCGATTCCGTCGAAGAAGCGGTCGTAGGTCTTGGACAGGGTCAACTCGACGGGGAAGTACTCCTCGCCGGAGACCACCAGCGGGCCGCCGTCCGCTTCGGTGATGGGAAGATCGACAACGAGGCGCTCTGTGTTGCGTACCTCGAACTCAACGAGGTCATCGCCGCGGGTTGCGTAGCCGGTGAGCAGAATGGTCGTACCGTCCAGAGCGGCGGCGTCTTCGGGCATCTCGTGTTGTCGGGCGGCCTCCCCAGCGGGGGAGAACGGTCCGTAGGTGACCGTCACGCCGCAGTAGTGGCCTGGCGATACTTCGGTCCCTCCGAACGTGCTGAGGTCGAGGTCTTGACCCGAGAGGTTCTCTGGTACGGCGCCCCAGTAGCGCTCGAGGCCGATTTCTTTCCCGTCGCACGTTTGAAGCGAGACGTTCGCGGTCACGATGAACGCCTCGGTCAGCGTGACGGTCCAGCCCTCGTCGTTGTCAAACTCGCGATTGCCCAGCGCGGTGCTCGTATCGGGGAACTGCCCGTCCGTGGGCGTCGCGTGATGGGTCAGGTTGACCTGAACAAGAGCGGTGCCTTCGGGCGCGAGGCCAAAAAGGTTGTCGCACCCGGTGAGTGGGAGCGTGAGTAGCGCGGTGGCGGCGAGGAGGAGAATGCGGCAGCTGGAGAACATCGGGACAGGCTCTTGCGGTTGGCATAAACATAATGTCCATTACGTTTATTTTTGCAACTAAAAACCGACAGAACGGGCGGTCAAATCGAGCGAGTGCCCTATTTCGTGCGAAATCGGAACAATTTTGGATCTTTCGCCTAGTTTCTCGATACGGAGGTCGGATAATATCCTACATGTTATAACTAACGCAATCTTGTGCATGTGCGAACTCGCCTGTTTCCGATTTGACCCTGGTCCCGTAGGTCCGCTAGGCCCTCTGCACCCGTGCGCGATCTCGACCGATCCAAGCTCATCTCGTCTCTCGTCGCGGCGTTCGTCGGCATTGCCGCACTGTCGTGCGGGGGCGTACCCAGTCAGCCGGTGTGGCCCGACGCGGCGCCCAGCCCGGCCACGCCACAGTCGTCGTTCGCGACGCCGGACACCCGTGACATCCATAGCTTCGCTGAGCCGTCGGAGGTGGTGACGACGCATCTGGGCCTTTCCTGGCGCCTGTCGTTTTCCGACCACACGTTGTCGGGGCACGTCACGGCAGCGATTGAGCGGCACGATCCTGCGGCTCCGCTGCGGTTGGACACGCGCGAGTTGGATGTCCAGCGCGTAGAGACGAGCGCGATGGCTCCGGGAGATTCCCCGCGCCTTGCGGAACTCGGTGACGAAGCGAGTTGGACCCCAGCGGCGTGGTCGTGGGGACGGCAGGACAAGATCTTGGGCCGCGAGTTGGTGGTGACGTTGCCGGCGGCGGCGACGCTTGTTCGTGTGCACTACATCGCGCCACCGGAAGCGACCGGTCTTCAGTGGCTGGCGGCGGCGCAGACCTCCGGGGACCAGCCGTTTGTGTACTCGCAGTCCCAGGCTATTCACGCGCGCTCGTTCATCCCGTGCCAGGACTCACCAGGGGTTCGGGTGACCTACGACGCGGTCGTCGAGGTCGACCGTCCTTTGGTGGTCGCGATGGCCGGTCGGCGGATCGATGTCGCGGGGGCCGAGACCGCGCCGGACGCACTGCCCGACGACGGTCGGCATCGCTTCGACATGCGTCAGCCGATCCCGGCCTATCTGCTCGCGTTTGCGGCGGGTGAGCTGCGCTTCTCTGCGTTGGGATCGCGCACGGGTGTGTGGGCGGAGCCTGCGGTGCTCCAGCGGGCTGCGAGTGAGTTCGCGGACATGGAAGCGATGCTGCGAACGGCAGAGACCCTCTACGGCCCGTATCGGTGGGAGCGTTACGACGTTCTGGTTTTGCCGCCCGCGTTTCCTTTTGGGGGCATGGAGAACCCAAGGCTGACGTTCGCGACCCCGACGATCCTGGCGGGCGATCGTTCGCTGGTGTCGCTCATCGCCCACGAACTTGCGCACTCTTGGTCGGGCAATTTGGTGACCAACGCGACCTGGAGTGACATGTGGCTCAACGAAGGGTTCACGGTCTACATCGAGCGGCGCATCGTCGAAGCTCTCTATGGTGATGCGCGCCTACGCATGGAGTCGGTGCTCGGGTACCAGGATCTACAGGACGAGCTGACCCGTCTGGAACCAGCGGACCAGCGGCTCGCCGTCAGTCTCGCGGGGCGTGACCCCGACGACGGCCTCACCAATGTCCCCTACGAAAAAGGGGCCCTGTTCTTGCGGCAACTCGAGCAGGCGTACGGGCGCGAGGTTTTCGATCCGTTCTTGCGCGAGTGGTTCGACAACAATGCTTTCACCAGCGTGCGCACCGAGCAATTCGAGGCGCACCTTCAAAAACGGCTGCTCGGGGTCGCGCAACCGCGCCCAGGCACGTCAGTCCCTGATCCCGACGCGTGGATTCACGCGCCAGGAATTCCCGAGGGCGCGGTCTTGTCGACCTCGAGCGCATTCGTTGAAGTCGACGGGCAGGTCGCTGCTTTTGCGGAAGGTACGCTGCCGGCAAGCGAGCTCGGGGGGACGTCTTGGACGGTCTACCAGTGGCTACATTTCCTGCGTCACTTGCCCGCGGATTTGCCCGTCGCAAAGTTCGCAGCGTTAGACCGCGGCCATCATCTGACGGCCTCGAGCAACTACGAGGTGCTCGCGCAGTGGCTCGATACGTCCGTGCGGCACGGATACTCCGTGGTTGACCCGCGACTCGAGCTGTTCTTGATCGAGGTGGGCCGACGGAAGTTCTTGGTCCCTTTGCACGAGGCCCTGGTGGCGGCAGGTCGAGAAGCCGACGCCAAGCGGATCTACGGCAAGGCGCGCTCTGGCTACCATGCGGTCACGCGCAGCACGTTGGACACGCTCCTCGGAGCGCCGAAGTGACTCACTGCCGCATCACTAGGCTGCAGGTCTCCTCGGAGCAGCAATGGGCTGCTTTGCGTTCGGGACTGGAAGGCCTGAGCCGGGACGGCTCGCTACCATCCGAGGTTTTGGCGGTCCAACTGGTGCGCGTGGATGACCATCGTGGCGTGTTGACCGTGACGTGTGAGGACGACGCGGCGATGAGTCGGGTGTCGAGCACCGTCGTGGACCCGTGGCTCACCGGACATCATTTCAGCGAGACCCCGTCGAGCGTCGCCGGCGAGATCGTTTTCGGTTTGGCGTGTGCGACGGGGCAGGCATGGGACGCCATCGACGCGTTGAATGATCACGAGCGGGTTGAGCACTTCGTTCGTGGTGTCGCCGGATCGGGCACGGTGTGGGGACTGTATGCCGACACGTGGGCCCGCGCCTCGGAGGGGGAGGGCCCCGAAGCGTTGCCGTTTTGGGCGGACCGGGATCTGGCGGTCGAGTGTATCCGTGGGCCGTGGCGCGCCCACGCACCGCGGGCGATAGCGCTGTCGGAGTTTATCGAGCAATGGCTCCCCAACATGGACGAAGACAAGATCGTCGCGGTGTTGATGCCCACGCCCACTGCGTCGGGGACCATCATCACGGCTGGCGAGCTTGTGGCGGCTCTCCGCGTAGGGCCGACCTCGAGCTGACTACAGGCGCCCAGACTTTGGTATTGTTGAAGTCAAACGAGCCTGTCATGGGCGCCGCCGATGGGCCCCAGTGGGTAGCGAGTATTTGGCGTGGTAACTAGCCGATCCGACGATTCATCCGACGAGGGCATGCAGGCATTCCCCGCCGCGGCGCCAGTGGTGCGGCGCCGAAGGCTCCCCGAATGGATGCGACACCGGTGGACTCGCCGACTGGGCATCGGCTTGTTGGTTGTCGGGGTGGCGTTGGTGGTCCTCACCCAACTCGCACCTGGCTGGGTCAAGCAGCGAATCGAGGAGAAGCTC
>JAESSZ010000410.1 GCA_016763875.1 Nannocystaceae bacterium | reverse complement strand
GGTTTCGATGTCCGCCGCCAACGCCGTATCGCCTTGTCCGGGGCGCAAACGGTCGGCCACGATCCCCTCGAACATCAGATTCTCGCCCTTGCTTGCGGCGCTGAGGGTGAACCAGCGATTGGTGCCTTCGAACCAGGAATCGTAGGCGACGCGGAGATACAGGGACTCGCCGAGCGCGGGTGTGCCCGCTGTGGTCGTGATCCGAAACGTCGGTTCGAAAGCGAGCCGAGCGACAGCCATGCCGTCGACCAATCCGTTCAACGCACAGCGAAGTCGGATGTCGATTTGCGCCGGATCCCCCTCGGGCGGGGGCTCCCCCCCGATGTCCAGCAGCAGACAGGGACCGCCCACGGCCGCCCGTTGCGATCCCTCAACCACTGGAATCCCACCTGATGTCCACGATGCGTAGGTGTCGTCCGGAGATCCGCACATCGCCGGGCTACCCGAGCTCTCGTCTTCCCCGCCGCCCGTACTGCCGGAGTCGCCATCACTGGTGCTCGCCTCAGGGCCGTCGTCGGTCTGGCCTGATGTCGCTGCCGAGGGACCGCCTGAGCCAAATGACTCCGCGGAGGCAGATCCGGGGTCTGTCCCTCCCGTGCTATCGCCCGTTCCGCCCCCCGTGCCACCCGTCGCCGTCTCACCTAGGTTGTTGTCGACAGCACATGCCACGACGGTAAGCCCGACCAATACTCCAAGATAGTTAAGCGTAGTCATTGTCTACTGAGGTAGGTCTCACCGACCGCGTCCAGCCATTAAGCATTCTGAATCTTTTTTCGCGTCGGCCCAACCAGTCGCGATACCCGCGTGGCGGAAAGCGGGTAGGCTCACAATGCACGCCATGGACAACCGACCCGGCGAAAGCGGCCCGCACGCCAGTAGTGGTGCCATCACCGAGGACGCTGACCCCGAGTTCGAGGCGCTGCTGCGCGGGGTCGCGGCCGCGCCCGCTATGGCTTCGACAGGCTTCGCCATTGGTCCCGGAGACGAGATCGGGGGTTACCAAATCGTCGAGCGAATCGGCCAAGGAGGGATGGGGGTCGTGTTCCGCGCGATTGATCCCAAACTCGATCGCACCGTCGCGATCAAGCTGCTCCGTGGCGCCGCCGACCCCGTGCAAACGCAGCGCCTGGTCCGGGAGGCAAGGACGATGGCGCAGTTGAACCACGCCAACGTGGTCACCGTCTTGGACGTGGGAACCCATGATGGCGCGGTCTTCATCGCGATGGAGTACATCAACGGCACGCTGCGGGATTGGCTCGCCGCACAGCAGCGGCCCTGGCGGGAGATCCTCGCCGTGTTCATGCAGGCCGCCCGCGGTCTAACGGCGGCGCATGAACTTGGCATTACGCATCGCGATTTTAAGCCCGAAAACGTCTTGCTCGATCCCGAAGGACGCGCCCGTGTCGCCGATTTCGGACTGGCCATAGCGAGCGATGCTGAGTCAACGCAGCGCACGGCGACAGACCCCGCAACGTCGCACGTCGGCAGTTCACTGCTCGAGAGCCCAGGCTTCTCCTCGCAGGCGGATCGTCTCACGAGGACGAACACTACGATCGGGACTCCCGCGTACATGGCACCCGAGCAGTACGACGAAACAGAGATCACGTCCGCCGCCGATCAGTTTGCGTTCTGCGTCTCGCTTTATGAGGCGCTGTATGGAGTTCGCCCGTTTCTCGGGGAAACCCCGAGTGAGCTGCTGTCCGCCGTCATGCGCGGCGAGATACAAACTCCGCCCGAAAACGACGTTCCCCGCTCGGTGCTTGGTGTCCTGACCCGCGGGCTGAAATCACGACCGGAACAACGCTTCGCAACCATGGCTGCGCTGACAGCCGCGCTGCCGCACGCGCGTACCCGGGCACGACGACACTGGGTCGTGGGCGGCATACTCCTGACAGGGGGCTTGGGAGCGGGCATGTGGGGTCTGGTCGCCGACAAGCACCCAATGTGCGCGGACGCCCAGGCGCAGTTGGCCCCAGCGTGGAACGTGGACCGACAGGCGGCGATCCAAGAGTCGCATCCGCGCTCATGGATCTGGCGTTGGTGTACGGGCTCCTGCATCGCCCACAAGACGCGATCGTGGCCAACAAGCGAGCGGTGCGGGAGATGGAAGCCGCTGGCGACACGTCCGGTCGCAAGTTCGCCGAGATGCTCGTTCGCGAGGCCCAGCCCCATTTGAATACGCGGGAGTGCGAAAAATACCTGCCGTCCATCGAGCGGGCACAACAAATCGCCGAAGCGCAGGAAGGCGGCAACGACCCCCTTGTCCAAAACGCGCTGCTCGCACGCGCGAACTGTCTTAGGACATTGGGTCGACTGAACGAAGGGCTTGAGCTTACGCAACGAGTCCTGGCGACGCCCGGCGCGAGGCGCATGCATCGCTCAATGGCTTGGTTGGCTCACGCGAGGCTGCTCGCCAAGGCGGGGCGCCACGCGGAGGCGTTGGCAGCGGCCGACAGCGGACTTACCGCCAACCATCGGATGGATCGGCAGGCCGGGCCGGCGGAGGCAGTCTTGTGGTCTACGCGGGCAACCGCACTCATCGGGCTAAAACGCATTGAGGAGGCGCTTGAAGCTGGCGCCAAAGCTGTCGAGGCGGCGCGTGCCTTGGGCCCAAAGAGCCACGAACTCTTGAGCGCGCAGCTCGCTCACGCCGAGCGCCTCGCAGAGCACGGGCACCTCGCGGAGTCCCGCCCCCTGGCAGAGGCTGTGCGTGGGCACTTCCTTGAGGAGCACGACGAGCCGATGTCCAATGCTCTGTATCGCGACGCGGTCGCACTGCTCCGCACCGTGGCGCACTAGCTACGTCGGGCCGACGTCATGCTGAAAGAACAGCCGCTCGTCACCGTAGCGCGACGCAACAAAACTCGAGTCCAGTGTCACCGTGCCGTAAGCTACTGCGGGCTCGTCGATCCCCGAGGACACCTTCAGGTCAAAAAGCTGGGTTCCGGTTGGCAGCGAAGCCAGTGAGTTGCGCCAGTCGCGGTGACTGACCATGGCCTCCCGCGCCTGAGCGGTGCCCCACAACTCCAGGCGATCGGGCACACGGGCGTCGGCCACGGTATTGCCAGCGCTGTCCATCTCCGCCAGGTGGTGCAGCGGCAGGTACACCGCGTACAAACGCTTGCCGCCAAGAGCGTCGGCGGTGCGTTGAAAGGCAAACGCGACGGCTTTGGTGTCGAGTTCGACCGGTGGGGCGACGGCGTTGGAGTACACCCCCGTCAGCGGATCGCGGTCCTCGGGATCGCGATGCCGGTACGGTAAGGCAAGGAAGTTCAGGGACGGCTTGCCATCCACCATGAACTTTAGCGCGAGGGTCGGCGTCTTTCCGCCTCCCTTGGCGTCCGAGAAACGCAGTAGCGCCGCGCCACCGGCCGCGAAGATTCCCGTGTAGCCGTGGTCGTCCTCGACGTTGATCGTGACCTTCGCGACCGTACCGTACGCATGCACGAGCTTGGCGCGGCCCGGCGGCATCTCGTCGCTGACGTGCTCAAACGAGGCGCGGGTGAACCCGACGCTGAACAGCTTGCGTCGCTCCCAAGCACCGGGGGCCTGCCGCGGGAGGGAATCGTCGGGATACGGATCGGCGGCGACCTCGGTCCACAATCGCTCGAGTTTTTCCGTCGCGGTTAGCGTGTTGTAGACGGTCGGCAACGCCATGGCTGCGCTATACCACGGGGCCGCGCGCCATCGGACTCGTCGGAGGCTAGCGTCCTTGGCCTTACCGGGCATTGCTGCGTGTGTCTAGCTTGGGCTTGGAACGGCTGCGCCGCGGCCCGCTCGCGCAGAGGGCCAGGCGATGCTGAATGTGCACGCGTTTGGGATGCACTGGCATGCGGCCACGACGGTCGACGGGCGCGACCGAAACAGCTGGAGCGCTTGTGTGCCGTGAGCGCGGTACTGGGTGGTCTTGCGTTGCTGGCCACG
>JAESSZ010000006.1 GCA_016763875.1 Nannocystaceae bacterium | reverse complement strand
GCCGCGGCTACGACGAGTTTCAACTCGATTGCGCGGACCTGGGGGTTGTGGTCGCCGAGTCCCAGCGAGGACGCGGCCTTGGCACGCAGATCTTGAAGGACCTTGTATCCATGAACGAGTCCGCCGGGTTGAAGTCGATCTGTTCGACCGAGCGGGAGAATATCGCCGCTCAAACCGCGATCGTCCGCGCTGGGTTTTTTGCGCGCAATCGGATCATTCAGTTCGAGGTTTGACCGCGGTGTCGTCACTACTGCGCGAGCGGTGACCCCGCCTGCGCCGCGCGGTACAGCGTTCTGAGACCTCATGCAGCAGAATCTCTCGCCCCCGGACTCCCACGGCGTCGTTGCACTTTGGCATCGTTGGGCGCACCGCGTGATGTCGAGTGGGGTTCGTGATGACGCCAACGAGCGTCGTCGTACCTACCTTGCTCTGGCCTTCGCGGCCGGGACCGCTCCCGCGATCGTTGTTCTCGCGATCGCCTTTGCACAGCAAGGCGCGATGCTTACCGGCCTTGGTTGGGTGCTGCTGTTTGCGACAGGCGTGCTGATTCTGCGGCTGCTCCCTGCGGCGTCGCGCACCTTCTGGTACAGCAACGGCGGCGTTGCGCTGCTGTTCATCGCGATCACGTGGTCGATCCATACACGTGGTGGACTTGGGGCCCAGGCAGTGATGGCTCTGGGTCTTGTGCCGTGGCTCGGCATCGTGCTCGCCGACCGCAAGTCTGGGATCGCGTGGGCTGTGGTCTGCACGGCTGGAGTCGGCCTGTTCGCATTGCTTGAGAACGCCGGGCTCGCCGCCCCCGATCAGTTCTCCGAACAGGGCATCGCATTGATGTGGACGATCACTCCGATCTTGGTGGTTGTTCTGGCGACGTTGCTGTCGCTCGGCCAAGAAGCCGCTTGCCACGCCGCCACGCGGGACTACGGCGCAACGCGAACGGGCCGCGCCAACGTCGTCAGCGAATTGTCGCGACTGTTCTTCGGCCACAGCCCGGCCAACCCCGCGCGGTCGGAAGCAGCCGTATCGTTGCGCCGCCGTTCGCGTATTGTCGGCAACCTCCTCGTTGCAGCCATCTACGCGACGATCACTGTCGTTGGCTACCTGCGCGGCGGGCTTGGGGCCCCTTCGTTGCTCGCCCTTGCCGCTGTGCCCATGCTTGCAGTGCTGCTCGCGGGAAGCCGGTCGGGCGTTTGGTGGGCAGTGCTCGCGGTCGGCCAGATCGCGGCATGGACGGCGTTGGACATGCGGGGGGCGCAACTCGTCGATTGGCTGGATCCGTCCGATGTATGGATCGCCGACGTGATCGAGCCGGTCGTCGTCATTACGGCGATGACCTGGATCGGATTTTCGCACGAGACCTCGCGCGCCTCGTTTCAGCGTGCCCGCCACGACAGCGAAGGGGAGCGCATTCGGGCTGAGCGCGTTCGCTCTGAGGACGAGGCGCGCCTTCTGCACACCGACCGCTTGGCTTCGCTCGGACTATTGACTGCGACCCTCGCCCACGAGGTGAACAACCCGCTGATGGCCGTGCTCTTCAACCTCGAGATGGTGTCCAGCGCGCTGGAGAACGCTGAGACCGAACAAGACGCGCTAGCAAAGCGTCGAACAAAGGAACAGGCCTTGGCCTCGCGGTCTGTCAGCACATCGTGACGCGGTGCGGCGGGCACATCTCGGTCAGCAGCACGCTTGGCGTCGGGTCCACGTTCAGCGTGGAGCTGCCGGGCGTGCCCTCGCCAGACGCTCTTTCCATTGAGGCGCTTTGCGTTCGCGACGAACGAGCGTGAACGCCTCGCTCAGGGAGGCTCCGCTACTTCGCCAGAGTGGTATTTCCATCGCCGGCCATCGCGGAGGAACAAACTGTGCTCCGTGAACCCGACGTCCACCCCCGCTTGCAGCATCCGAGCGGTGAACATCACTTTTGCTCGGCCGCTCTCCTCGTCGATCTCGTGGCAGTGGACGGTTAGCCCTTGGAACTCGGTCGCGCGGCAGTACGCGACCAGCTCGGCGCGCCACGAGCCTCGATCGCTACGCGCATGGGGACCGTCGGGGTGGGTGGTGTCGATTAGGAACGCGACGTTTCCGGTCGCGTAAGCGCAATAGCGCGCCCGCATGAGCGCCAAGGGCGAAGCCGGACGTCCCCGGTGATAGATCCCGCAGCACTTCTTCGTCTTCGTCGTCGAACCACATGGGCACGGCGCGTTGGGCGAGGCTTTCACCGTGCGCGGAGGTTAGCAGCCGAGAGGTGGTGGGGTTGTAGCGCGCTACACACAAAGTGCAGTCGTGCCGCGAGTTCTCGGGACTTCGGTTCGAGACTCGCCACTGCGGCCGCACCCGGCCGTGGTAGATTGCCTTGTGCTCGTCGTTCGAGTTCGTCGACCGACGTTCGCCACAGCCACGCTTGTTGGTGTCTTTCTCGCTGCACCTGCCTGTGGCGACGATGGCCATGATGAGAGCGAGGCAGGCACCGAAGAAACCGAGAGTGGCGGTGTCGACGGAGACACAGCGGGCGGGGAAACGGGACAGGACACACCGGATGCTCCCGAAGCCGAGCCCATGGACGTGCCCTCGGCGCCAACCGAGCTTCAGGGAACGACCACGTGCGTACCGTTGCTCGTGAACGAAACCGTGGTCTCCGTCTCTCCAGAAGGCCACGCATGGCTGAGCCGGCCGGGTGATGTCCCTCCGCGAGTGCGCGTCGTCGATCCGTTTGACGCGACCGCGACGATTAGCGCCGAAGTCGAACTGGGCGCCCTGCTGAGTGTGCGAGCGTGGACGGACCAAGATGCGGTCGTGATCGCTGCGGATGGTTTGTGGCGCTTAGAGGGATTTAGCCGGATCAAGATAGACGAACCTGCGAGCCTCTCGGAGGCGAGTTCGATGTGCGGGGATCCGTCTCTCAACGGATTCCTGCTGGTCGACGGCGCCTTGTTCGAGCGTCGCATGGATGGCCAATGGTGGGTGTGGGACTCCGGCGTCGGCGGCGAGGCTGCACCGGACTCGATCGTGGAATACGACGGCGACTGCACTGGGGCCAACGACACGCTATGGCTCACCGCGCCGGACGGCACCCTGTGGCAGCTTGCGGCGACCGAGACCACCCGACCTGTGCGATTCTCCTCGCTGCTGGCAATGGTGGCGACTGCGGGCATGCTCGGTGCGCTCGAAACCGACAAACTGTGGATCGGTGGTTCGTCTGAGGACGATGACTCGACGCTCCAGTGGGAGCAGTGGCGGTTTCCTGGCGATGTCCCGACGCAGCTCAGCGCGTCTGATGGCGCGCTGTGGATGCTGGCCGGCTCGCAGCTCCTACGTTTCGACGGTGAGACCTGGGCACAGGTCAACCACGACATGGGTTCGCCCGCCATCCGAGCGGTGGCGCATCCGAACGGGGCCTGGTTGATAAGCGACACCGAGGTTTGCAACGTCGCGCTCGGTCCCATGATCCGAATCGAGGGACTACGCCCCAACTACCGTGGCGCGGAACTCGACTACGACGTTCGAGTTCTGTCGAGCAGTGGTGATCCGGTGACCGCCGTCGTAGACGGAGCCGACGAACCACTGTTGCTCAACAGCGAGACGGGTTGGTACGAGGGCACGGTCCGGCTCGATACCCTTGGGTGGCACACGTTGGTCCTGACCGCGGGGACT
>JAESSZ010000409.1 GCA_016763875.1 Nannocystaceae bacterium | reverse complement strand
GGGTGACGAGGCGATTCGGGCAGCGTGACGTCGGCGGCGCGCAGTCGCAGCGCAGTCGCGTAGGCCACGAGTTTCCCGTCCCCAAGGCGCAGACGTACTACGAGACGCTGCGCTTGGCGGCCCAGTTTGATCGGCTCAATCTCGACAGTGAGCGCCGAGTCGATCGCGATCGACTGCAGTAACTCGACGGTCAGACGAACCACGACAAAATCCGCCGCGTCATCGCCGTAGTGTTCGACCGCGCGCATGATCAGCGCGCTTGGCGGACCCCCGTGCTGGTGCTCCGGACTCCAAGGACCTCGCGTGGCCTCGGTGGCGAGAAACGCACCATCAGCCTGTGCGACGTAGAACGCACCCGGGTGGTCGCTGCGTAACATCCCCCTCGATACCACGCACACCGCAGCGCGATTGCTATCCTGGCCACATGACCCGAGCACTGATCCTCGGCGGAGGCACCAACGGCTCGGCGATGGCGATGGACCTGGCCGGACAGGACGGATGGAGCGTGACCCTAGCGGATCACGACGCTGGCGTGCTGTCCCGAGTCAAGGACGCGTACGGCGTGTCCGTCGCCAAGGCCGACCTGACCGACAGCAAGCAGTTGGGCCCGCTGCTCGCCGACCACGACATTGTGCTCGGCGCACTGCCAAGCCATCTCGGCTTTGCGGCGTTGCGTACCGTCGTGGAGTCGGGCCGCCACTGCGTCGACGTCTCGTTCATGCCCGAGGACGCGACCTCGCTGTCCAGGCTCGCCCGCGAGAAAGGCTCGATCACGGTGATCGACTGCGGCCTGGCCCCGGGGATCAGCAACATGGCCGCGGGCTACGCCAAACGCATCATGCACGTGTGCGAGATGGTGGAGATCTACATCGGAGGGCTCCCCGCGCAGCGGCATTGGCCGTTCCAGTACAAGGCGCCTAGCTCGCCCGCCGATGCGATCGAGGAATACATGCGCCCCGCCAACGTGATGCAGGGTGGCAAGCGGATCGTTCGCCAAGCGATGTCCGACCCGGACCTTATCGACTTTGATGGGATCGGGACCCTGGAGGCATTCCTCACCGACGGACTCCGCTCGCTGATCCACACCCTCAAGGTGCCCTTCATGAGCGAGAAGACCCTGCGCTATCCCGGTCACATCGAGTTGATGCGGGTGCTGCGACAAACCGGAATGTTCAGCAAGACGCCGATCGACGTCAAAGGAAAGAGTGTCGTCCCGCTGGAGCTGACCCAAGCGCTGCTGGGAAAGCAGTGGTCGTACGCCGAGGGCGAAGAAGACCTCACGGTCATGCGCGTGGTGGCACGCGGCGTGGAGCGCGGAGACCCCGTGCGCTATCAGTGGGATCTCCTCGACCGCTACGACCGTGCAACTGCAACCCGGTCGATGGCGCGCTGCGTCGGATTCACCGCAGCGATCATGGCGCGGATGATCGTCGACGGGAAGTTCGCTCGACAAGGCGTGCATCCACCCGAGATGGTCGGTCAGCAAGAAGGGCTACTGCCCGCGATGCTCGAGGCGCTGAAAGAACGCGGTGTGGTCGTCCAGCAGACGCGCGTCGAGTTGTGATCCTGAGACCGCTCAGGACACTAGCGACCCGCCGTGTGCGATGCCCCAACCATCTCCAGGGCTGCGGTTTCGATCATTGATTCGCTGACCAGGACGTAGTCCGCGGCCGGCCCCAGCGGGATAAACGTATCCACGGCCACGACACGCCGCATGGGACCGGAGAATCCGGAGTCGATCAGCGCCGCAAAAATACCCTCGGAAACCCCGCCGCTCTTGCGCGTTTCGTCCACCACGAGCACACGCCCGGCCTTTTTCGCCGCGTCGTAGAGGTCGCCCGTGGGCATGGGACTCAGCCAACGAAGATCCATTACCGTGCACGCTACCCCTTGCTCGGCCAGCCGCTTGGCGACCCGTCGGGACATTCGCACCCCGTTGGCGAAGCTCACGATGAGAAGCTCGCCACCATCGCCGTAGAGCTTCGCGCTTCCCAGCGGCACATGCGGCGCATCGGGGTCATAGACCGTCGCGTACTGCCCATCGCCGGTCTCGTGCAGGTCGCGCTCGGTGTACAGCGCAATCGGCTCCAAGAACGCGCACACCGTGCCGTCGACCTTGGCCGCGGCGACGCATGTCCGCAGCATCGCCGCGGCGTCCTCACCGTTGGAAGGCGAAGCGATGACCAAGCCCGGAATATCGCGGAGCACCGCGACTGAGTTGTCGTTGTGGAAGTGACCGCCGAAGCCCTTCTGATAGGCGTACGCCGCAATGCGAACCACCATTGGATTTCGGAACTGGTCGCAGGAGAAGAACTGCAGGCTTGCCGCTTCCCCGCGCAGCTGGTCCTCAGCATTGTGGAGGTACGCCAGATACTGAATTTCGGGAATCGCGACGAAACCCGCTTGGGCCGCGCCGATGGCTTGCCCAAGGATCGTCTGCTCGTCCAGAAGCGTGTCGAACACCCGGCCCACGCCCGCACGTTTTTGCAGGCCACGCGTGACGCCATAGACGCCGCCCTTTTTCGCGACGTCCTCACCGAACACCATCAGCTCCGGGTACTTGACCAACAAGTCGCCCAGACAACGGTTGATCGAGACCGACAGGGTCGCCGGACCCTCTTCTTCGGGCGTCCGTCGGCCCCAAAACTCGCGTCGCTCCCCACCTTCGGGTTTCCGGGCCACCTCTTGCGCGACGACTGGCGCTCGCCGGGGAGACAGCGGCGCCACGATCTCAGCCACGCTGGCCAACCCTTCGCACCGCGATGCTTCGTCGGCCATCCGCGACACAGTCTCGCCCGCCTCCCGGTAGCGGGCCAAGATTGCCTGCGGAGTTAGGACGCCCGCCGCGATCAATGTGCGGGCCATCGCCAGCAGCGGATCGCGAGCCATGTCGGCGCGAAGCTTGTCCGCGCTGCGGTACGCCAGTGCAACGTCTGAGCCCGCGTGTCCAAGCAGACGGACGGTCGCAAGATGCAGGAATGCCGGCTTGCGTTCGCGACGAACCCACGCGACGGCCTGCCGCGCGACACGATAGGCTGAAATGACGTCGCAACCGTCGGCCTGGTAGTACTGCAGTCCACCGCGAGTACCGTACTGGTTCTCGATCCAGCCGACCGGCGTCTCGACGCTGATCCCCAAGCCGTTGTCCTCGCATACGAACAATACGGGGACAGCCAGATCCTGGTGGGCGATGTATGACGCCGCGTTGATAGCTCCGGTCGCCGTCGAGTGGTTGGCGGAAGCATCGCCAAAGCTGACCGCCACAATAGCGTCGCGTGACACATCCGAGAGCAGTTCCAAGCGAGCCGCACGTCGCAGCGCGAAGGCCATGCCTACGGCTTTGGGCAACTGGGAGGCGATCGTGGACGTCTGCGGCGGGATCCACAGGCGGCGAGAACCGAACACCTTGTGACGCCCGCCCGCGATCGGCTCATCACGCGCAGCCATCATGCCGAGCAAGACATCGCGAAGCCCGTGCTCGTATCCG
>JAESSZ010000408.1 GCA_016763875.1 Nannocystaceae bacterium | reverse complement strand
GTTCTCTCGCGGGGGCGACGGTAAGGCGGCAGTGGGCCCCGTGCTGCGCGAGTACCTTATCGGCGAGGCGATGTTCGCCCTCGGTGTCCCGACCACCCGCGCACTCGCTGCGGTCGCGACCGGCGAACCCGTCTATCGCGAACAGCCGCTGCCGGGTGCGGTGCTGGCACGCGTGGCATCCAGCCACATCCGGGTGGGCACGTTCGAGTACTTCTCGGCCCGTCGCGAGGAAGACGAGTTGCGACGACTGGCGGACTACACGGTTGGACGCCACTACCCGCAGCACGTCGCCGCCGACAATCGCTACCTCGAACTACTACTGTCGGTTTGCTCCGCTCAAGCCGAACTGGTCGCTCGCTGGATGCACATCGGTTTCATCCACGGGGTGATGAACACAGACAACGTCACCGTCTCCGGAGAGACCATCGACTACGGCCCGTGCGCGTTCATGGACACCTACGATCCCGAGACCGTATTCAGCTCGATCGATCGCCACGGCCGCTACGCATTCGGGGAACAACCGAAAATCACGCTGTGGAACCTCTCTCGCTTTGCCGAGGCTCTTTTGCCGCTGCTGGCGAACGACCAGGATGACGCGATCTCACTCGCAGAGCAGGCGTTACAGTCGTATCTGCCGCAGTACCAAGCCGCGTGGCTCAAGGGTATGTCCGCAAAGCTTGGCCTCAGTGGGACTGAAGATAGCGATCTGAAGCTAGTCGAAGCGTTCCTCGGGTTGCTGGAAAAGCAGCGCGTCGACTTCACCATGGGTTTCCGGGCGCTTTCGGCCGCCGCTCGTGGAGACGCGAGCCCCATCGAGGCGCTGCTTGCCGACCGCCCCCCACTGGACGCTTGGCTGAAGTCGTGGCGGACACGCCTCGACCGCGGCTCGCAGTCGCCGAGCGCGGCCGCCGACGCCATGGACAACGTCAACCCGCTGTACGTCCCACGTAACCACAAGACCGAAGAAGCGCTCGCGGCCGCCACCGATGACGGCGACCTCGCCCTGTTCGACGCGCTGCTTGACGTCGTCACTGCACCGTTTACGGAGAAGCCGGGGATGCTGGGGTACACCCGGCCTGCACCCGACGACTTTGGGCCGTACCGCACATTTTGCGGAACGTGAGAGCGCGCCCGGCGTCGCCAACTTTCGTGGTCATCCCGAAGGGTCTAGTGGCCACCGATAGCGTCGGGGTCTGGGTGAGCGCGCGCGTCAGCGCGAGGACGTTCGCAGGTCACTGCTTACGCGTGTTCCGCCGCTTCGAAGTATTCGTTTCCCGTTTCCAGTCAGGCATCGAGCGAAGCATGAACTCGTCGAACATCGGAACGCTGAATGCGGTGTCTCCGTGCTGCGGACTGTAGAGCATGCCCTTCTTGATCAAGCCGTTGCGGAGCGGCCCCGCGGTCGTGACCCTGAGGCCGAGTCTCTCCGCTATCTCTCCCGATCGATGCGGACCGGGTCCGAGGTCTGCCATCGCACGCGTGTAGTCCTTCTCGCGGTCCGTCAGGCGGTCAAAACGGACGCGAAAGAAACCCGCATCCAAAGCAGCGAGCGCAGTTTCGGTCGCTGCAAACACATCGGAGATCGTAATCGGCGACGTGGTTGCCGCGTTCCACGTGTGCGAGCCCCACTCCTGCAGGAAGTACGGGTATCCGTGCGTCTTCTCTACGATCTCGGTGAGGGCTTCGTCGGTGATGTCGACGTTTTCCGCCCGTACAGGGGAGGCAATGGCGGCGCGGGCGGCTTCGGTGGCGAGCGGGCCAACCTCGGGGTATTCGAAGAGCCTTTCTGCATACGACTTCGCTTCTCCAGCGAGTGCGGCCAGCTGCGGAAGTCCTGCACCAAAGAGAACGAACGGAAGGCCCTTCTGCGTCAACTTGTGCGTTGCAACGATGAGCGCGGCAAGATCAGCCCCGGACAAATACTGCACTTCGTCGATGAAGAGAGCGAGCGCCGTGTCAGCTTCCTTGGCTGCCTCTGCGACCGCACGCAGGACTTCGGGAAGGTCGGACTCCAGGCTGCCGGAGTCTGCCGTCCCCGTTTCAGCAGCCACCGAGAACTCGACTTCACCAACTTTCAGTTTGAAGGCGTTGGCGAAGGCGCGGAGAACTCCCAGCCCACGCCGGGCTATCTCCTTCGCATTCTCTGTACGACTCAACTTGAACAGCACACGACGGAGGGGCGGCACCAGCATTTCCGCCAAGCCCTTGTCCTCTGGCGCCTCGAGCATCACCGCGAGAACCCCTTCGTCCTCAGCGAACTCTGCAATGCGATTGAGTAGGACCGTCTTGCCAACCCCACGCAGGCCCAGCAACATCTGGCCTTTGGCGGCTCGTGAACGTCGAACTCGCGCGATCGCGACTTCGGCGTTCTTCAAGATCGTGTCACGCCCGGCGAGTTCGGGCGGCCTCGTTCCGGCGCCAGGAGCGAAGGGGTTCAGTCTGGGGTCCATTTGGTGGAATGAGTTCTAGCCGATTATGGAGAACTTACCAGCTGCGGGAGTAAACTTGGGTAATCTCTCTATAACTGGCTCCGAAGCAGTGCGCCATCTACGCCCTCCAATGAGAAGCCAGACTGCACCACAGCCGCTTGCTGATCTCCTTCGGGTCGAGGTCCTCACTGTAGCTCCTCAATATGCGCGCTTCGCATTTGTCGCGCGAGTCTTCTCCGCACTTCGAGAAACTCGTGCCGCGCCCAAATCTGGGTCCCGGCTCGCTCCCGCGGCCTACGAACGGCGCCCCGGGCCGCGAGCGCCGACCTGCTCCAACCCGTGACTCGCCTGGACGAGGAGCTCCCGCGATCGGTCGACGGCTCGGCGGAGCACCGTCCCCTCCGCATACTGTCCGTCGTCGTCGAGCGTTCCCGCCTCGCGGCCAAACAGCAAGCCGATGGCGTCGGTGACATGGTCGACCGCGTAGACCGAGAAGTCGCCGCGGTCACAAGCCTGCACCACATCGTGCCGCAACATCAGGTCCCCGACGTTGGAGCGTGGAATGAGCACGCCGCATCCACTGACGTTCCCTCTGCCCTGGCACGTGTCGAAGAACCCTTCGATCTTTTCGTTGACGGCGCCGATCACTAAAATGTTGCCAACCTGGTCGATAGCCCCTGTCATGGCGAACGATTGACGCAGCGGCCATTGGGTCAACGCAGAGAGCAAGCAACAGATCTCAGCGCCCGACGCGGAGTCGCCGTCGATTCCCCCGTAGCTTTGCTCGAACGCGATCGAGGCCTCGAATGTGAGCGGAAAGTCGACCGGCACGAGGCGGCGCAGAAGCCCACCCAGGATGTAGAACGCCTTGGTGTGGATCGCCCCCGACAGTTGGGACTCACGCTCGATGTTGACCGTGCCCCCGACACCTGGCGCAACCGTGGCCGTGATGCGCGTCGGCACGCCGTAGGTCAGAGGACCTGCGGACAGCACCGCGAGGCCGTTGACCTGCCCCACCGCCTCACCCTCAACGGCGATGCGAATATCACCCGAGGCGATACGGCCTCGCCGTCGTCGGGCGGGACCATCGGCACGTCGCTTGGTCCGCATCACCGCCTCTTGCACATGCTCGCGCGCGACCACGGACGCATCGCTGCGCTGCGCCAGGAACGCGGCTTCTCTTGCCAAGTCAGCCAGTCTCCCAAACCGCGCGGTCAACCGGTCGCGCTCGGCTGCGATGCGTGCCCCATGCTCGGCGAGTTCGGCGACCGCTGGCGCATCGAAGTGCAGCAGGTCCTCGTCCTTGACCAAGCGAGCCAGCACGGCCCCGTACATCTTGAGGCCTTCGTCATCGCGCGGCAGCGAGTCGTCGAAGTCGGCCAGCACCTTGAACAGATTCGGAAAGTCCGCATCCTTGGCATCCAGCATGTAGTACATGCCGGGCTCTCCGAGCAGCACGACCTTGAGTTCCACCTCGATCGGGTCGGGCTTGAGCGGCATTGCCCGCCACGGCGTCGACGACTCCGGTGGAACGAAGTCGACCACGCCACTACGAAGTGTTCGAACCAACGCTTGCCAGGCGCCGGGCTGCGATAACAGTTCCCGAGCTTCCAGCACGAGCACCCCACCGTCGGCCATCGCCAAAGCGCCGACCCGCACGTGCATGTGGTCCGCGTGGCCCTTGCCGTTGCCATCGAAACTGGCGTCCACGAGCCCGACCAAGGACTGAACCGACGGTGCATTCTCGACGATGATCGGCGGCGCTTCGTCGGGCTGCCGAGAGATGACGAGATTGACCTCGAGCGCGCGTTCCAACGCCTTTTTCTGTTCGGCCTTGCCCGGCGGGCGCCACGACACTTCGCGCACGACCTCATCGAGGAAACCTTTGACATCCTCTCCGGTGAATTCCTTGCGGACGCCCACCAAGAACTCATCGAGGACCTCGGCTGTAGCCGCGCGACCAAGGTCTCGCATTTCATCGCGCAACTTGAGTCGAATCGCCGCCATTTTCTCAAGCGCAGCTTCGAGCTGAGGACGTGCAGCATCCGCCGCCTCCTCCCGCGCCGCCAAGTCCTCGTCCGTGATCTCACCGGCTTCTTTCGCCTTTTCGATCATCTCCGCGGAGGCCGGTTTGCCGTCGAGCATGGGCACCACCACCGGCCGCGTTCCACCTTGGCTCTGGGTGAACACCAGGGCGAGCCCCTTGTCCGCGAGTTCCTTTTCGATCGGATCGCTCACCAACGCCATGACGGCATTGGCCTCGGCCTCCAGCGCAGAGCGCTTGGCTCGGGACGCTGGCGTCTCGACCGCCGCCTGCAGCTCACTGACAACGAACTCCGCGAGTTCGAGGATCCGGTCTCGGAAATTTACGCCACGACCCCGCGGCAAACGTAGGAGCCGCGGACGGTCGGGTTGCGCGAACCGGTGCACATAGGCGTAGTCGGGCCCCTGCCGCACGCCCGGACACACATCTTCCAAGACACGGCGCACGAGGGTCAAACGACCAGTGCCGCTGAGTCCGCGCACATACACGTTCTGTCCGGGCGCCGAAATCTCAAGGCCGAACCGCAACGCCTCAACCGCGCGCATCTGCCCCACGATGCCCTGAGCGGCCTCAACGTCCGCGGTTGTGCGAAATCCTAGGGCTTGGGGTTGGCAGCGCCAACGAAGTTGCGGGGTGGACAACCGAAGCTCGGAGGCGCTCACGAGCAGTACCCTACTACCGAGTTCCTAGGTTGTCGGCGGCGGAGGGCTAGCGCCCCCAACGACCGCCTCGCGAGGCGGCAACTACATCGGGCCGTGAGGTGTGACCAACGATCCATATACGCTAGTGGACGTGACCTCCTTGCCACTACGAGCCCGACGTTGGTTGGCCCCAGCTCTCGTCGCTACCCTCGTCACCGCCGTCGGTTGCGACGGAGGTGACGAGCAGCCGAAGGTCGAAAGTCGCGACCTCGCCAAAGACGAACTCGATGCACGCTGCGAGTATCTCGCGCGCTGCGGATTCATGCCCGACGAGGCCACGTGCAAAGACGTCGAGCGCCCGGACCAGGCGCTCGTGCAAGCGTTGGGCGGTTCGGTGTTCGGTCGCGTCGACTTCAACCCGGCGGCAGCGGCCGCGTGGATCGAAACACTGCGCGAGCTCAGCTGCATTGCCACAAACGAGGTCGCTCAGGAGCTCGCGAGCGCGCGCATCGAGGTATTCGGCGGCACGATCAAAACCGGCGGTTCCTGTTTCGCCGACGACGAGTGCGTCGAGGGCAATGTTTGCGATCGCACCGCGTGCTCGGGTCAGCAACTGTGCTGCACCGGATCGTGCGTCGAGTTTGAGATCCTCGCAGAACGGGCCGCCTGCCCGCTCCCGCAAGACGGCGCCCGCCTGACCGGTCGCTGCGATGACATCACGTGGTGCCAGCCGCCACCGGTCGAGGAAGGGAACGAAGATCAGCCGCCGGAAACACAGGGCACGTGCGTGCTCAAGGTTGAAAACGGCCTCCCGTGCGAGGCGAGCCAGGCCTGTGCCGACGGTCAACGCTGCGACACACAAGACTCGGGAACCTGCTTCAAGCTTTCCCCCCACGACGCGGCATGCAACCCAATGTTGGCCGCCAACCCGTGCTTGGAGATCAACGACGCGTGCGACCCAGGATCCTCAACCTGCCAGATCGCTCCCGGGCCGGGTGAGCCGTGCCCGCAAGGGCGTTGCGCGGGCTGGGCCAGTTGCCGCGGCGACGACACGGAGAATCCCGATACATGCATTCCATTCGCGCGACGCGGTGAGTCCTGCGAATCGATCCCATGTCTGGGCGACCTCGTGTGCCGCGACGGCTTGTGCGCCGATGTGACGACCTCGCATATCTGCGTCGAGGGTGACCCGCCCCCGCCGCCCGAGATGGACGGCGGCTGACGAGCGAGCGGCATCACGCCCGCCACTCACAGACCGGAGCATTGCGGTTCACCGGGCGCGCACCCCAAACGGATATGCACGTGCGCACGGTGGCCGTCCTCGTGCCGAATGATGCCCGGCGATGCGCCGCGTTGCGGCCACTGAAACCAGCGGTCGACGACCTTTGGATGAATGCCCGCGCGCAGGGCCGCCGCATGCAACAGCTCCTGCCGACTGTGGCTCAAGAACACATACGTGACACGCCCGGTCTCCAGAAAGCTGTGGACCAACTGCCACGTCGCGTTCCAGTCGACCTGATCGGCCTGCACCGGAATGGTGCTGCGGTCTAGGCCTGCCGCGAGCACGAGCCGAATGTCGATGTCGCGGCCGCTTTGGTGGGACACGTGCGGCGAGATCGGGCCACCACCGGGCAGACTGATATCGCCGATGAGAACCTCGGTGCGGATCCCCTTGGTCTTGCGCAGCGTTGTCATCGCGGTCTGAATCGTGCGGATCGTCTGCGTGGAACCGTAGGACCGCGACGGGTGCCGCCGGGTGTACAGCGCAGGATTCGGGGGTAGCGCTATCCCCTGGTGGAGCCTGCCGTGTTGCGGCGTGCCCACGCTCATGGCGCCTTTGGGAACAACGTCGGCCGCGCCGTCGATGCTCAAGCCCGCAGAGCCGGGTAGATCGAGTAGGAAGTCGGTCGGCGACTCGGCGTTGCTGGCATCGAGGATCTCCAACTCGCGTGCGATGGCGTCCCCCTCAAACGCCGCACTCGGTGACGCTGGCGAAACCGCCTTCGCGACCGTCTCCAAGGGAGGCTCGACCGCCGCATCGGTTCTCTTACCGTCCTCGTGGGCGTTGCCCTGCGGGGCATCGGGATGGCCACACGACGCCACCAGACACGCCACCAACAGGCCTCGCCCGCCCGCTGAGGGGTTCACCACCTTAGAGTACCTCGCTACCCCACAGGGCGGTCGAGCGCGCAGATTCAGTGGACCCGCCAGCCGCAGATCTCTTCGATATCAGCGGGTTTTTGCCCCACCCAGGGAACCATTCCCCACGCTCGCGCAAACACCTGAGCATGCTTGACCCCGTGCGAACGTTTGCCCTGCTTTCCGCCGTTTCCCTCGTGGCCGCTTGCGACACGAAGGACGAGGGAATGCCGCGCGACGAGGTCGCCGATGGCGTTGACGACGACAGCGACGCTTCGGCCAGCAACGAGGACCAAAGCGAAGACCCAGACCAGACCGAAGACCCGGACACGACCACCCCTGATCCCACGTCCGAACCCGAAGACAACACATGCACCCTGGCGGGAGAAGCGGAAGCGTGCCAGGGCGACTTCGATGGCCGGGGCACACGTTTCTGCGACACGATCGACGACATCCAGCAGTGGGGCGAATGTCTCGAGGCTGTCCACTGCACGCCCGGCGAAAGCGGAGACTGTGGCCTGTGCGGCGAAGACGAAGAGAACTGTGACTTCGCGGGCTGGAGCTGGACCTGCGACCTCAACAACGGCGTGCCCGAGCAAGGTGAGGGCTGCAACACACCACTGGTGCTGTCGTTCGACAACGCACCCGTACAGATGCAGCCAGCACCGGCATCGACCTTCGACATCAACGTGGCCGGTGGCTGTATCAGCACCGACTGGCCCGCCGCAGCCACGCCCTGGCTGGTACTGGACCGCGACAAGAGCGGCGCCATCGAAGATGGACGTGAGTTGTTCGGGTCGGGCACACGCATGTCGACCGGGGGCCGAGCACGCAACGGCTTCGACGCTTTGGCAGAGCTAGACGACAACGGCGACGGACGCATCGATGTTCGTGACGCCCAGTTCTCGGAGCTGGGGCTGTGGGGCGACTACGACGGCGACAAAACCTCGACCCTGGCCGAGGTCGACTCGCTCAGCGACCGTCGGGTGCTTTCGATCGAGCTGAGCTACGAAACCAACGCGGTCTGCGACGGGCGCGGCAACTGTGGAGTCGAGCGGGCCTCGTTCACGTTCATCGACCGTGGCGGCGAAGTGCGCCAAGGAACGATCATCGACATCCACCTCAGCTGTCAGTAGGAGCCGCAGCCGGCCTGCCTAAGACTCAGGGGGAAGTTTGACCGCGCGCACCGCCGCCGCTTTGTCGGCGCGGAACTTCGCGTAGCGTTCACCCAAGGCTGGGTCTTGCAGCGAAATGATCGCAACGGCAAGCAACGCGGCATTGATGGCGCCCGCCTTGCCAATAGCCAACGTCCCAACCGGCACGCCACCGGGCATCTGCACGGTCGACAGTAAGGCGTCCATGCCATCGGTCGCCCAGCCGCGCATCGGCACGCCGAGCACGGGCAGCAACGTTTTTGCCGAGATGGAGCCGGCCAGATGCGCCGCCCCCCCGGCCGCACAGATCACCACCTGAAGCCCGCGACTCGCCGCCGTCGAGGCGTACTCAATAGCCACGTCCGGAGTTCGGTGGGCACTGATGACGTTCGCTTCGTGGGGGACCTCCAGATTCTGGAGGGTGGCCACGCAGTGCTCCATCGTGGACCAGTCCGAAACGCTCCCCATCAGAACGCCAACAAGAGGCTTGTTCGCTTCAGCCGTCATGAAGCCACGAACATTACGCCAATGGCCGTCGGGCTGCGAACGAGGCGTGGTATGCCCAACGTGTGGAGCTGTTCTCGGTCGAGGGAAACACACAGCGGCTGGACGGGGGCGCGATGTTTGGCAATGTGCCGCAAGCTCTGTGGCAGCGTTGGTGCCCCGCGGACGAGCGAAATCGCATCGATCTGGCATGCCGCTGCCTGCTGATCCGCGAGGACTCGGGGCGGTGCGTGCTGCTGGAGGCAGGGGTTGGTGCGTTTTTCGAGCCCAAACTGCGAGATCGCTTCGGGATCCAAGAGTCGGAGCATGTGCTGTTGAAGTCACTCGCCGCGCTCGCGGTGCGACCCGAAGACGTCGATGTGATCGTGCTCTCCCACCTACATTTCGACCACGCGGGCGGCCTCCTGCAACCGTGGACTGAGGGTGGTGACATCGCGCTGGCGTTCCCCAACGCGCGCTACGTCGTGGGCGCAAAAGCGTGGCAGCGCGCCAAGCAGCCGCATCCACGAGATCGCGCGTCGTTCATCCCCGAGTTGCCTGGCCTCTTGGAGGCCACGGGCCGACTTGAGATCACCGAGGGCGACACGTCGAGCACGCTGGGCGAGGGATACCGCTTTTCGTTCTCCGACGGCCACACACCGGGTCTCATGCTGTCCCGGGTGCAGACCCCGCGCGGCCCAATCACGTTCATGGGCGATCTGGTGCCCGGAACACCTTGGGTGCACCTGCCAATCACGATGGGCTACGACCGCTACCCCGAGCTGCTCATCGACGAGAAGCGCGAGGTGCTGGGCGCTATCCACCGCGAGGATGGTTGGTGCCTATTCACGCACGACGCCAAGGTGGCCGCGTCCAAGCTCTCGGTGGACGACCGTGGCCGATTCAGTGCCGCCGACACAATCGAGCGCCTCGCCTGGACGTAGACGCACCGTCGGCAGCCCGGCGGCTAGTCCTTGTCGTCGGGATCGAGCCCGGCGAGCTTGCCGCGGGGTCGCATGCCCTTGGGCGACGGCAGAATGTTCGGAAGCGGCTGCGTCTTCTTGGGGTCATCAATACGAATCAACCCAGAGCCGTCGAATTCTTGGCGTTCCATCGCCGCATCGCGGAAGTACAACGAGTACTGCGCAGCATGGCCGTGCACTCGGATCCAAGCATCGAGACTCGGCTGAAACCGTGGGTCGGCCACTTGCGCGAGCGCCTCGAGGATCGAGGTGTAGTCCGCTGGGCTTGAGAGTCGGGCGTCGTAGATCGACAGCAACTCCGGCACCCGCTCGGCGGAGTGCCGCATGAGCACACGCCATTGCTCGCTCGAAAACTCAACACAACCTTCGCTGTGGTCCTCGGCGAGGCGCGCCGCCGCGGGCCAGTCCTGAGCGTTGAGCAGCGCACTGAGATGCGGCTCGATCAGCTCGTAGACTTCGGGTCGGATCGCCACGAGTTCGTTGACCGGCGGCGCCCACAACCAGTCGTCGGACTCCTCCATAAACACCACGCCCACAAGATCGCACTCGGCCGGCAGCGCATCGGTGAGCTCGGCCAGGCCAAAGGAGACGGGCAGCAGTCGCTCTTGCTGCTTGGGGTCGCGCAGGAAACGAACGAAGTCGGCGAGCTCAGCGGGGCTTACGGCCATCCGCGCGACGCGACGGTCGAGGTCGACGACTTGGTAGTGCTCTTCCTCGAGTGCAGCGAACAGCAGGCGCCACTCCCCGCTGAGCAACTCAAGGTCCAAGTCGTGCTCCCCAACGAGGTGCCGCAATTGGTCGTGGTCACCCTCGCGAAGCTGTTGCAGGATCTGCGACTCCAGCTCTCCGTAGGCCTCTTTAGGGAGCTGATACGCATGCACGCGCAAGGCACCAAAAGGCTACCCGAAAACCTGCATCGTGACCACGGCGTCCGCGTCCCCGCTGCGTCGGACCCTGAGTGTCCGCTACTTGGCCGGGTGGAACTTGAGTCGAAGCAGCGCATCGCCCGCGGGCAGGTCCGACAGCCCACTGACCTCGCCCGAGAACCCCTCCGCCACGCAACGGCCCGCTACGCCCTCGGGATCGCCGAGCACCGGGCCAACCTTGCCCTCGGCTGTCACCGAGAACCGCAGCGCCACCGAGGCTGCGCCCTTCAGAGCGCCCGACTCCGCGCACGCCTTTGCGACGCGATGTGTAACGGCGGGCATCTCATGCTCGTACAAGGCCTTGGCTGTCTCCTCCGGGCTACTGCCGAGGTCACCGTTGGACATTGGGCTGTGCTCGGCCTTCATCGACCAGGAGAGTGTCAGCTTTGGGTCGCTCTTTTTTGGCTTGGCCCGACTGCCTTGCGCCGACTTGGGCGCCTCACCAGGACAACCCATAACCATGACAGCGGCCATGAGAAGTTGAACCGGCACTATCAAGGACCGCAACGTCGTCACCACGGCTGGAACTTAGCTTAAATAGAAAAAGCCCCGTGCCGAAGCGACGGAGCTTTTTCCAAACAGGAAGGCTTGCCTTAGGGCTTGCCGGCCATGTCGACGCAGGTCACGTTGCCAGCGCCGTCGGGCGTGCACTCGTACATCTTGCGAAGGGCGCCGAACAGGAAGGCGTCGTGACGCTGGACGTAGATCTTGCCGTTGGGGTGCACGACCATTTCGCCGTGAGCACAACCGATTGCAGCGAGCGCCGAGAGGGCGCAGGAGAGAGCGAGAACTTTACGCATTGTTTTGTACCTTGTTTGTATTGAGAGTGAGGGGGAAAAACTAGAACTACGGCTTGCCGGCCATGTCGATGCAGGTCACGTTGCCTGCGCCGTCAGGCGTGCACTCGTACATCATGCGAAGGGCGCCAAACAGGAAGGCGTCATGACGCTGGACGTAGATCTTGCCGTTGGGGTGCACGACCATTTCGCCGTGAGCACAACCGATGGCAGCAAGCGCGGAGAGAGCACAGGAGAGAGCAAGAACTTTTCGCATTTCGATCCTCGAGAAGTAGGTAGGGGTGAAACGGTTCGGAGTCACGCCGATCCGTTCGGGCGGCAGGGTTATGCCAAATACAATCGAACCCGGTCAAATGGTCTGAGGATTTAAGATGAGGACGCCGCGCTGGTTTGCACTGGTACTCGTGCGGGTTCTCATCCCCGGCTGAGTACCACGGCCCCGAGCCGGGCCAAAAAAATCGAGCGTGCACAACGTTCACGGCGCGTATCACTTGCGACCTGTCGGATGCGTAGAAGGCGTCTTATGCTGCCGTACGTGTCCAGGATCGGCGGACGACCCAACGGCACCCACACTCGGAGGACTCGTCGATGATCAACCTAAGCAGTGACCCGACCACCGCCGAGCGCCAAGTCGAAGCGGTCATCTATTATCTCACGACGTGCGGGTACATCGACACGGAGTTTGACCTACGAGAGAAGGCCTTCGTTCGCTCTTTCCCGCGCAAACTCGTGACCGCACGGGTCGACGCACAGGGTGATCTGCCCGCAGACGTCCGGTTTGAGCAGATCGAACGGCAGCACGAACACTACGTCGAGCGCTTCCAGCAGATCGACTACGACGTGAAATCGCTGTTCGAGGAGGCCGTCGCCGAAGGCGAAGACGTCAACGCCTTCGTCATGTCCAAACTCAAGTTGCACTGCTACGAGCTGTTGGAAGGCCTAGACGAGGCGGCCCGGGCCGAGCTGCTCTCGGTCGTCGTCGAGTTCATCAACGCCGATGGCGTGGTCCACCCCGACGAGGTCAAGTTCCGCAACGAGCTCGCGGCGCTGCTGGGTCAGCAGAGCGACACGGACGATGTGACGGGATCGAGCGCCAAAGTCGAGATCGCCAAGCCAGCACAGTTGGCGCGCAAGCAAGACAACCACCCGTTCTTCAAGGGTTTTGAACATCACTACTCCGCGGATCCGTCCAAGATCCGGCAGCAGATCGATGCCGACATTCGCCTGCTCGAGCAGACCGAAGCGAAGTGGGACGAGATGCGGGCTAAGGGTGACGGCATCCTTGTGGGTAAGCAGTCGGTGGACGATCTCATTGGAGGACCCGAGTTTCTCGACGGTCACGTTCACGGCGTCCCGCGTCCCAACGGCGACTACGAGCTGATCGTGCTCGGCGATCTGCACGGCTGCTACAGCTGCCTCAAGGCGGCGGTCATGCAGTCCGACTTCATCAACAAGGTCAAGCGAAGCCGCACCGATCCCACTGCGCCTGACGTTCGGCTGGTCCTGCTGGGCGACTACATCGACCGCGGGCGCTTCGCGTTCAACGGGGTCCTTCGCGCGATTCTCAAGTTATTCCTGACCGTCCCGGACAACGTTTTCATCCTGCGCGGCAATCACGAGTACTACATCGAGTACAACGGGCGGGTGCACGGCGGGGTCAAACCAGCCGACACGATCGACAGCCTGGCCCCGCTGCTGCCCGGCGAAGTGTTTGAGCGCTACCTCAAGTTCTTCGAACGCATGCCCAACAGCTTGCTGTACGACAATTTTTTCTTCGTGCACGGCGGGTTGCCACGCGAGGCGCTCATGCAAGAGCGCTGGAAAGACCTGTCGGCGCTCAACGACCCAGACATTCGCTTTCAGATGTTGTGGAGCGACCCGAGCCGCGCGGACACCATCCCCGACGACCTGCAACAAGCCTCGGCCCGGTTCCCGTTCGGACGTCTGCAGTTTCGACGCTTCATGTCCAAGATCGGCTGCGCGGTGATGTGTCGCGGGCACGAGAAGATCAACGCGGGATTCCGCGACATGTACCCGAAGGACGACTTGCGACTACTGACCGTGTTCTCCGCGGGCGGGGTAGCCAACGACGACATCCCGGAGGACAGCAACTACCGCGATGTGCGGCCGATGGCGCTGACGATCTCACACAAGCAGGGCGAGACAACGGTGACTCCGTGGGCCATCGACTATCGCAGCTACCAAAACCCAGACCTCAACGCGTTCTTTAAGTCCGACGCGCCGCTTCCGAGTTCTTGATGCGAATACTGGTAACAGGGGCCGGCGGACAAGTCGGTCTCGATCTCATTGCTTACCTGCGCGGTGCAGGCCACGAAGTGCACGGAAGCGATATCAGCCCGCGACCGAGCGCCGATGCGTTGGATGCGAGCGTGCCCTGGCACCACCTCGACGTGACCAAGGGCGAACGCATTGAGGCGTTGCTCCGCGAGATCGAGGTCGAGCAGGTTTTTCATCTCGCGGCGATCCTCAGCGCACGAGGCGAGAAAAACCCAGGGCTGACCTACGCGGTGAACCAGGGCGGCACCTACAACCTGTTGGAAGCGTGCCGCAGCAGCGGCGTCACGCGGGTTGTCTTCACGAGCACAATCGCGGTCTATGGACCCGGGCTCGCCGAGCCCGTGGGCGACGCGGTCTCGCTGCAGCCGCAGACGATGTACGGCGTCACCAAGGTCGCGGGCGAATTGCTCGGCGACTACTACCAGCGACGCTACGGCCTCGACTTTCGGGCGGTCCGTTTCCCAGGTCTCATCAGCGCATCGCTACCGGGTGGCGGCACGAGCGACTACGCGTTGTTCATGTACCTGGACGGTGTACGTACGGGCGCTTACGAGGCGTTCTGCCGCCCGGACACTCGCATTCCTTTAATGTACATGCCCGACGGCGTGCGCGCCCTGGCCGAACTCGGTGCAGCCGACCGCAGCTCGCTGTCGCGGACGGTCTACAACATCGCGGCGTTCTCCCCGACCGCCGCCGAGATCGCCCGCTCGGTCGCTGACGCGATTGAAGGCGTGGAGATCACGTTTGTGCCCGATCCCATGCGCCAAGCGATTCTCGACTCCTGGCCCAATGCACTAGACGACACCAATGCGCGCAACGACTGGGGCTGGAAACCAGCGTTCGATCTGGCGGCGATGACCGCAGAGCTCGTGCCGCAAGTTCGGGCGTTGGTTAAAGCGAACCCGGAACGCTTCGCCTCGCACGAGTGAGCGTCCGCAGCGCAGCCTTGGCCCAGTGCGGGTGTACCCTCGTCCTGCATTGGAGCCGTGCCCACCCGCGGATGTGCTGTCCGGATTCGTCGACGGTCAGCTGGACGACGCTCAGCGACAGCAGCTCGCAGTCCATCTGGCGGACTGCGATGTCTGTGGTGCAGCGGTCGCGGTCGCAGTCGACGACGGCGACGACGACACCGCCACGCGGCACATCCCAGGGGGAGCGCCCATTGACCAGCGGAGCCCGCCCACCTCGGGCAGCTTGGTCGGTCGATACTCGCTGCAAGAACAGATCG
>JAESSZ010000407.1 GCA_016763875.1 Nannocystaceae bacterium | reverse complement strand
TTCTTTCTCGAACGCCTCTTCCTGGCGAGCAAGCCGTTCCGACGACGCCTCGAAGTGGAGTTCGGCCAGCCGGAACATGATCTCCGGGGTCCACGTCGCGTCGTCGGGATGCAACTTGAGAAAGTCTTCGTAGCGACGGATCGCCAACGCCCGCAGTTTACGAGCCTTGGCTTCGTGGTCGCGGATCTGCCGTTGGTACGACTCTTCCAGCAACTTGCGCCCCATCGACGCCTCAATCACCAACTGCTGCGCGATGGTATGCGCCATGGCCTTGTGGGCGGCGCGGTACCTTGCGGAAAGCGCCTCCATCTCGTCCATCGCTCTGGCTTCTTTCTCGTCGTGCGGGCGACGAGGAAGCGGAGCCTTGAGCTTGCTCGGGTCGGTGTTGCGGATCTGCTTGTCTAGCGGCGCCCCCGAACCCGGTTCCCCGAGGCGCGGCCCGAGTTTTTTGTCGGACAGACCGCCGTCGCGGGGGACAACTGCGCCCGCCGACAAAGGCGAGGACAGCACCGCGAGCGACACGGCGATTAACGCGACGCGTTTGGGCCAGCGGCTCATTGGTCGAGATCCTCCAGGCCCATCTCGAGCGCCAAGTCCAACTCACCCAAGTCTCGCTCTCGCGCGACCTCGAGTTGGTGAGCCTGCGCGCTCTCGGCGTCTTTCATCCCCCACGCGACATCGAGCAAGCCAACTTCGCTACGCATGACTAGGTTCGCCAGCTCCCCAACGACGTCGCGATACGATGCGCTCATCGTCTCGGCGACCGTGGCTTTGGCGGTCACGGTAACCGTGTCCATCTCGCCGCGGTACTGCTCGAGATTGGCGCGCTCGGCCACCAACACCGCGACCGCATCTTTGAGTCGACCGCCCGCCGTTCGGTCGAGGCCGCCGCGCGCCTTGTCGCTGCGAGACGCGAGTTTCCCGGCACGCTTCCAGACCGTGAGGGCCTCGGGATCGTCGGCGAGTTTGGCCAGTACGCCATGCATCATGGCCAGGTGTTTGCGGTAGTCCGCCAGGGCAGCCCGACGAGCTTCGACCAGCGGATTCGAAAAACGAAGGGTGTGTCGGGCCCGAGCGATGCGTTTGCGTAACGTTTCCGCGGCGCGCTCTAGTTGCCCAATCTCGTTCCGCATCTCGGCGGCCTGGGTCAGGAACGCGGTGTGGTCGATCTTTTGGTTGCCGCGGGTCTCGTCGTAGTAGCGCTCCGTAGCGATCAGTTGGGCGCGTTGCTGGGCGACGAAAATCTCAAGTTTGTGCGCTTTTTGCTCGAGCCGCATGCTCGCGCGCACTTGGTCGGCCATACCATCGCCGCGGCGACCCAACGGCGCGTCGACTCTGCCGCGCAGCGCACGGCGTTGGTCGTCCATCGCGTCCAGGCTCGAGCCTTTAGCCCTGCGTACGAGTCGCTGAACCAGGTCCTCTTGGATCTCGACCAGGTCGTTGTCGACGTTATCCAAGGATGCGACGTGCGCGGCCAGGTCGGTGAACAGCCTTGCCTTGTCCTTGACACGAACGGCCTCCTCCATTTTGGAGAGCATCGCCATCACGTCGATCAACTCGCGATCCAGCGTGCCGACTTCGCGGGCCAGAGCTTCACCGTGGGCCGCGCGAGGTAGCGCGCGAGCCACAGCCACCGCGGCGGCGGGCAGGATCGAGTCGAGCGCGAAATGTTGCATGTCCTCGCCAATCACCGCGGCGAAGTACGTCGTTGCGTCACCCTGCGCTTCGAGTTTGCGACCCACGCGTCGTGCAAGACGGTCGAACTCGCGTCGCAGCGCCAGGAACTGCTCCTCGGCGCCCTGGTAGTCGCGCTGTTGGATCCGGATCTTACCGCGGAGCTGCTTGATCTCCGGCACCACGGGAGAGTTGGGTTCGTAGACGATGAGCAGGTCGAGTGCTTTGACGGCCTGGTCGTAACGTTTAGCGGCCAGCAGCGTCCACGCGGTCTCGTACATCGCCTCACCGAAAAACGGGGAGTCGCGACCGATGCGTCGGTACGCCGAGACCGACTCCTCGGTGAGATCTTGGTCGTGAAAGATGCGCCCGATGGCCATCCACGAGAGTTCAACGATGCGACGGTCGCGAGGGTCGGACGGCCGCGCCTTGGTGACGCGAGAGAAACGCTCAAGCGCCTCCTCGACCTCGTCCATGCCCAACGCTGCCGCGGCCGCGACGTAGGCGGCACGGACGCGCCACTGAGCCCCCTCGCCGCCACGCGAGATCGGAATATCGAACGGGCTCATCGCGTCGAGTTCCGCCAGCGCCTCGGCGTAGTGCTTGGTCATGTACAGGTAGCGACCAAACGCGTAACGAAGCTCGGCCTCGCGGCTGCGCGCGGGAAATGACTGTGCCCACTTGATGAGCCGCTCGGCATCATCGGCGCGCAGCGCCCCAGACGGCGGAGCGCTGTCGACCTTGACGCCAACGGCCGCCAAACGGGCTCGGACCTCAGGCGTCGCCGAGATCCCAGGTCGCTCAGCGAACCCATGCTCGCGCCGCGGTACCGCCAGATCAAACAAGCGCGCGACCGCTTTTTGCCGATACCTCGCGGCGCCCGGACGCGTATCGCCCAAGATCTTGGAGAACATCTCCGCCGCCCAGCGCCCCATCCCGAGTTTCGCGAGAGCCTCGCCGAGGTGGAACTGGGCCGCGGGTGCCCCACGACTGCTGGGGTGGTTCTCGATGATGTCGAGGAAGAGGATCGCCGAGCCTTCAAAGTCCCCGTCGGCCAAGCGCAGCTGCCCTGCCACCAACCGGCGGGCGAGGTCGGCCTCGGATGGGCGCGGCTCCTTCGCCGCGGCCCGTTCCGCACCAACGACCGACGTCTCCGCTTCGCGAATACGGTCGAGCAGATCCGACAGATCGACGCTCTTGCGCCGCCGTGGCGCCGCCTCGGCATCGGGAGTGAGCGGCGGTATCGACACCCCGCTCGCCACCGAAAGCATCGTGGCCACGCTCGCAACAATGCGGGCGGCACGGTGCCAAGTCTGACGTGGCCACCTGAAGCTGCTGGGCGAACGCACCGTCACTTCTTCTTCTTTTTCTTGGTCCCTCTGCCCGAGGTCCGCTTGGGTAGTGGACGACCGCTGGCATCAAGGGGCACTTCCTGCCACGACACTGCAGGTCGGTCATGCATCTCGGTCGTCGGGTTCCCGCGTTCGTAACCGATGCTGCCCAACTTCACCGCCTCGTTCTCCGGTGCCGTGAAGCTGTGACTGGAGCGTGACTCGAAGGTGTATCCCGAGAGGTACGAGAACACGCCGTACCCGTGGCCCTGGTAGGTCAGTTCAACCGTGACGTTGTGTGGGCCGGGTGGCAGGTTGCCGTCGTAGATCGTCAGTTCGTCTTCTTGGTCCAGCGCACCGGTCTCGTCCGTCCGCGCGTAGATCTGCGCGCCATCCATGATGAATACGATGCGCACGAGGCGAAACCCCGACCCCATCACGTTGCGGTGGGCGATAATCACTCGGCTGCCGGCCATCACGCCGCGAAGAACGGTCTCCTTGAGCAACGCAGGCGCGCCTTGGAGCGGAAGATCTTGTCCTTGAGCGCGTTGACCTCGGTCTGCAGTCCGTCCAGACGCTCGCCGTAGATCTCACTCTCGCGGGAGTTGGTCGCCTTGTACTGAAACGGGGAGCCGGCGTCGGCTGCGGCAGGTTTGGCCGCCGCCGATTTGGTCGTGGCCGACTTGGTCGTGGCCGGCTTGGTCGTGGCCGGCTTGGCTGCCGCGGGTTTGGCCGCCGCGGGTTTGGCTGGGGTCGGCTTGACCGCTTTGGGTTTCACGGGAGACGGGGGCGGCGGCGCGG
>JAESSZ010000406.1 GCA_016763875.1 Nannocystaceae bacterium | reverse complement strand
GGTAGAACCGGCATCGCGGCGGGCCTTCGTTGTCCAGCGGACACGGGCCTGAATCACCCTCCGTACACGGGAACTCGCTTGAGGCGGGCTGGTGGCTGGAGTACAGGCCGAGGCTAACCCGCCGGTTGTCGGGTGCGCGGTCGAAGATGGGATTGAACTCGCTACACCCAGAAAAGCGGGGCCCGATCAGCCTGCCCGCGGAAAGTTGGACGGTGTGCTCGGCGACGTATCCGTCACACAGCGCATGTCTCGTGTCTGGGTCGAGGGCGCCGGTTACCTCAATATTCGACAGGACCGGCGCTCGGCCCTCCTTGTGGAACAACCCGCGGTTGTACTGCCTCTGAAACGTCTGGATCGCGCTTTCAGTCAACCCGCCGAGGACGCCATCCATCGCGCCTGGGTTGCAGTAGAGCCCTCGAAGCATCAACTGGTAGTCAACCACATCCCACGCGGCGGCTTCGCCGACGGCGATGAAAAGCGCGGGATCATCGGTCATCACCGCGACAAGAGCCTTGCCGCGTAAATCGGAGAGCGCCTTGTTGGCCTTGTTTCCTCCACTCGCGTCCGTATGGGCGAACACGCTGGTCTTGTGGTTCGGGTGGCTGTCGAGGTCCTCGAAAAGCTGCCGCAGCGGTCCGGCGATCGCAGGACTCGGGAGTGCGCTGCCGCTCGCGAAGCACCCTTCCCCGACTCGGAAGGCAGGGTGCGGCTGTGTGGCGCGCAGCTGTAGCGTGTTGAGCGAGTCCGGAGCTACGTTGAACGTCCGCGCCATCGTGCTAGCAGCCGTGTTCTGCGGCCAGAGTCGTGCGGGTATGGGTTTCCGCCGTCGGACCATCGGCGATCTGTTTGTCCGTCTGAAACCGGGAGAACCCCGCGTCGGCAAGCGGCTTGTCTACAGGCTCGTCGGCGGCAAGATCGTAGTAGCCGAGATTGTGCAACCGGGATAGCGCGCCCGATTCAGTGCTCGGCGCATGCAAGAATCCGATCTTGAGTCTGCTGGTGAGTGCCTCCGGCGAATCGGAGCCCTCTCCCGGTGGGACGACATGCAGGATGGCCTCCTCAAGATCGTCGGGAACGTCGTGGCGGATCAAACCAGACTCAGGAACGATACCGGAGACCTCGGTACCGCCGATCCGTAGAGTGAAGGCCCAGCCGGCTAGCGAACTGTTGTCGTCCACCATGAGGCGGAGCTCCAACGTTGTCCTCTCACGCGGGGCGACGAAGGCATGGTGGGTGCCGGTTGCGCACGCCTCCGTGCGCGTCTTGTGCTCGGGAACGAATATCTCGTCTCCGGGTACGAGCGTATTGGGGCTGTCGCGCTGGGCACGGAGGCCAGCGTTCTTCGGGTGGTCCCACAGCGTACGCCAGTTCAGGAACCCGTGTAATCGTGCGATGCGTTTGACCGTCTCGCCATCCGTAGCTATGTGCACTGTCATCGGGTCGTCCACTCCGCGCGGCTCCGCGTATCGCGGCACAGGTTTGCGGACACGATCAGGTGCGCGTACGGAAATCGCAAACGGCAGACACGACCCCTAGTCGGATCGCCGGCCCGCGTCCACAATGCCGAGGGAGGTTCTGCCCGACCAGACCGTCTGACGGGCACCCGATGGCGCCACGGCGCCTCGACAACAGCAACGCCCTGGCTTGAAGCGCACGATGCGGTGTTGCACCGGTGTTGCCTTCTGCTGACGCGGCGCCTTAAGTCGCGAGGTTCGCGACGCACATGTTGACTTGGCCGGGCCAAGCACGCATCGTGATTGCATGGCAACCGCTCCGAAGCAGTTCAGGGTTGCACTCGGACGACCGGTTCGTGGCCTTACGTACGCCGACGCGCGCTCGATGTGCGACGACCTGGTTGACGAGGAGCTACCCAAGATCGCGGCCTGCATTCAAGGCGGCACCACGATGTCCCCTTCCGCGCTTCGGCACACGTTCTCGGCGTTGGTTGCGTCCGGCGAGCTTCTATTGCTTGAGAACATGACCGAGCCGTTCGACCACACAGGCGTGGACGGCGTGCTCGCCGGACACGCCTCGCGCAACGGCGAACCTGAGCTCCGCGACACACGCTCAGACCCGTCGTCGGCATGAGCAGCACCCCGCGATTCCTGCACGGTCGGGCGGTGACCACGATCCAGACGGATGACACCGTGCTGGAGCAGATCGAGCCGCGCGAGGCCACGATGCTCGCCTGGGCGTTCTACGAAGAGCACGGCGAACACGCGCTGCGCGAGCTGGTTTCGGAAACACAGGACATTCTTACTGGGGAAACGCCAGACGTGTTGTGCGAGCAGCTGGCCGCGCTACTCATGCACGGAACACACGTCGTCGTCGTGCACGAGGCGCCATCCCGACTTCTCGACGATCCGCGTAGTACGCCGCTCATTGACCCGCTCATTGACCCGCTCATTGACGGACCTGGCGGCGAGGCGCCCGTACGCCCGTCAAGACCCGAACCTGCAGACAAGCTCGCAAGTCTGACCTTCGACCTCCACGACCAGCATGGTCACCCCTTCGAGGGAGAAGCGTACCGAGTGATGCTCGCAGACGGCCAAGAGGTCGAAGGCGCACTTGATCTAGACGGCCATGCTCGGCTCGAACAGATTCCTGCCGGGGACTGCAGGATCTCGTTCCCGAACCTGAACCATGACGAGTGGAAGGCAGCGGAGCCATGAGCACGCCCTTCGCCGCTGAGCCCGGGCCGCGCGGGTACATCAATTTCGTGCGGCGTCGTGCGTGAAGCCCGCATCGAGCAAGCCGGCTCGCTCGAACCTTCACCCCTTGGCGTCCAGTTGCCCCCACACATCGGGCCTGAGGTCTGGGAACTGCAACGTTGCTTTGGCGCCTAGAATGTATGCCTCCGAGCCTCGCCCGGCCTCGTCGACCTCGGAGTTGCGTGAACTCGCACAGATCGTGAACAAAAAGACCGGAAGAACGACCTGCAAGACAGTCTAACGAGCGGTTTAGCCAGCCAGCTCTTCGACCAACAGGAACGCACTTCCGGTGAGATCCAGCAAAGCAGAAATTGTCCGTCGCGTCCACGCCATTCCAACGATCGCGTACGACGACGCGAAACGACTCACGTCCTTTTCGGGGTTGGTGTTGTTCTTCGCGCTGTTCCGGTCGATCGGGCTGCTCGCGAGACTGCGTCGTTGTTTCGTGCATCTGGGCTCGGGCCGAGTGTTCGGGACGGCGCGTGTCGTGCTCCAACTCATTGTGCATGCCATCCTGGGTTTCCGGCGACTGCGCGACAGGGACTACTACGCCGATGACCCGCTCGTGTGTCGGATGCTCGGGGTGTCCAAGCTGCCGGATGTCGCGACGATCAGCCGTACGCTCGCTGATGCGGACGGCAAGTCCGTCGTCAATCTTCGCGGCCTGCTTCGCGACCTCGTACTCGAACGTCTTGCCGCGATAAAACTCGCGCGCGTGACGATCGATTTCGACGGCTCTGTGCTCAGCACGTCACGCCGCGCGGAGGGGGCGGCGGTCGGGTACAACCCGAAACGAAAGGGGGCACGAAGCTACTACCCGTTGTTCGCGGTCGTTTCACAGCTCGGGATGTTCTTCGACATGCTGCATCGGCCGGGCAATGTCCACGACTCGCGCGGCGCCAAGGAGTTCATCCGCGAGTGCGTCGATGCAGTGCGAGACCGTCTTCGGCGCGCGGTGATCGAGGTACGGCTGGATGCCGCATTCTTCGATGAGAGGGTCCTGGCGCAGCTTGAGGCGCTTCGAGTCGAGTACGCTGCGGCGGTACCATTCCTGCGTTTCATCGGGCTGCGGCACCTTGTCGACAGCCGTGAACGCTGGGTTCGCATCGACGATGAGTGGTCGTACTTCGAAACGAAGTGGCGACCGAAATCGTGGTCGAGCAAGCGCCGCGTCATTCTCGTGCGGAGGCGGCAGCGAACGCGTCGTAAGGGTCCGCTTCAGCTGGACCTGTTTGAACCCGTCGACTTCGAGTTTGCGTACAAGGCCATCGTCACCAACAAGACGGTCACCGCCGCGACTGTCGTTGCATTCTTCAACGGTCGCGGCCTTCAAGAGCAGGTCTTCGGCGACGCCAAACAGGACGCTGGTCTCGGCTACGTCCCTTGCAAGCGCCTCGTCCCCGACCAGATCTATGCCTTATCCACGATGCTCGCCCACAATCTCGGTCGCGAGCTTCAGTTGCGCGCCCAACCTGAACGTCGCGGCACCACGCCCACCCGCGCCACCGTCTTCGTCCTGCGCACGCTCGGCACCATCCGCGACCAACTCGTGCGACGGGCTGGTGCGATAACTCGCCCCAACGGCCGTCTCATGCTCACCGTGGCGGCCCCGCCCTCCGCCAGGGCCGAGTTCGACCACCTGCTCGAACATCTTCACGCCGCGTAGGTCTCGATCACCCGACGTTTAAGACGGCCTCGCTTGCAACGCTGAGTCCACAGGGCCGCGGCGTGTCCACAGAGCGGCCCGCAATTGTTGCGCGGTGCTCGACGCGCGCATTGGCTATACTCAGGCGTGGTCGTCACCCGAGTCGCGCGGGGTCTCGTTGGCCTCATAGGCCTGGCCGCCTGCTCTCGTGACATCGGCGGTTCTGGCGCAACCACCGCGACCGAGACCGAGGGCGCGACTTCCGATTCTTCGTCGCACGGCTCGATGGCCGATGACGCCGAGAACACGAGCCCAGACGACGACGGCGGCCCCGCTCTTCCGCCCCGCGCTGACGAACAACTTTGCCGCTTCGGCGGCTGGGCGCCTGGCTTGCTTCCGCCGATCGAACTCGAAGTCGCGTTCGACGATTTGGTGGTGGATGCGACCGCGATAGCCACGGGTATCGACGCCGGAATAATCTGGGTCGCAACGGGGCAGGGGCGCATCGTCACGCTTGCGCTCGCTGCACCCGAGGCTCCCGCGAGCGAGGCATGGGTCGGCCTACAAACGGACCGAGTCACCGGACTGGCGGCCAGCGGCTCTCTCGAGCATCTGTTCGTCCGCTTCGAAGACGACGGCAGGGCGACTGTCGTTGACAGGTTTACGCTGAACGAGGCGGGGAAGCTTGACCTGGATACGCGGGTCCGCGTGTTGAACTTGCCTCATGCGGCTGGTGTCCGGGCGGGCGCTGGTCTGGCGATAGACGCCAACGAGCACCTCGTGGTTCCGCTTGGCGATGGTGCCGTCGAGGAGGAATTTGGCCCTGCCGACGAGCGCGCCGACCGACGCGGCAGCGTGTTGCGCCTGGATGTCTCCGAAGTCAGTGCGAGCAACGATGCGCAACCGGCCGCGGACAACCCCTGGCCGGATGAGCCGAGGCCGGCGGACGAAGCTTGGGCTATTGGCCTGCGGGATCCTGCAGGGTGCGCGTTTGACCCGGAGACCGGCGCCTTGTGGTGTGTCGACGTTGGAGCAACCGGGTCGGAGGTCACGTTGACGGAAAGCGGGGCGAATCTAGGCTGGCCATCGGTCGATGGACCCAATTGCGCCATTCCAAACGGTTGCTCCCAACTCGACGTCGAGGCTCCCGACGGCTCGTACCGCTACGGCGACGATGGTTGTGGCGCAGTCGGCGGGGCCATCGTGCGCGACGGCGATCTGTTGGACGGCGTCGTGGTGTTTGGGGACCGTTGTTCGGGCGAGGTTTGGGCCACAGACGCAAACCGCAGTGCGATCGTGGCGCGGTGGCAGGCGCCCGCTCGCGCCTTCGCCACGGATGTCGACGGCACGGTGTGGGCGGTTGATGCGCAGGGGCGAGTGGGGCGTGTCCGTGTTGTGCCCACCGAAGGCGTGTTCCCGCTTAGTTTCTCCCAGACCGGTTGTTATCTCGATGCGCAAACAGTTGAGGGGACGCCGGACGCGGTTCCGTACGAACTCAACGCGCCACTGTGGACCGACGGTGCGATCAAACGTCGCCACATCGTGCTCCCGGTGGGCGAGACCATCGCGGTGGGCGATGCGGGCGAACTTGAGTTCCCGGAGGGGACGCTGTTGCTCAAGACGTTCTCGTTCGAGTTCGTCGCGGACGACCCCGAGTCGTTGCGCCCGGTGGAGACGCGCGTGATGATTCGTCGCGAGTTCGCATGGGAGTTCCACAGCTACCAATGGGACGAAACGGGCACTGACGCCGAGCTTTTGGACGCGGGCAAGACGGTGACATTGCCCCTGGACAGCGGTGCGTTGGCCTACGATTTTCCGAGTCGATCCGAGTGTCGCTATTGCCACAGCGCCGCCACCCCCGGTCCATTGGGGCCGCGTCTCGATCAGCTCGCGCGAGAGGTGGACTACGGGCACACCGTCGCCGACCAACTTCAGGCTTTCGAGTCGATCGGGTTGTTCGGCTCGGCGTTGCCCGAGATCACGCCGATGGCCTCCCCCGACGATGAAACCGCGGCTGCGGAGGCACGCGCACGGGCTTACCTGCACAGCAACTGCGGTCACTGTCACCGGCCGGGCGGTTGGGTGCCGCCTGATCTCGACATGGATCTGCGATTCGAGACGGCGACCGAGCAAGCGGCGCTGTGCGATACCCCCACGCAATACGACATTCCCTGGTTTCCGTACGACGTGCGGGTGGCTCCGGGGGATCCCGAAAACTCTGCGATCTGGCAGCGGTTGTCCACACGAGGCCTGGGGCAGATGCCACCCATCGCGACCCAAACGATCGACCCGCGCGCGACGGTCGTGCGCGAGTGGATCGCTGGGTTACCACTTGCCCGGAGTGACGCGGATGCCAAGGTTGCGTGCCTCGGCCGCGTCCTTCAGGAGCAACGGTCGTCAGGTTTCTAACGCTTCTAGGCAGTGCGAGGTGGGGTGCGGCACACCGCAACTCGGGTCCCGAAACGCGCAGAGCGAGGCACAGCGGGGGTGGTCTGGTTCGTAGTAGCCGTTGGCCTCGCAGGTGTCCGCGCAAACCCCCCCCAGACAAGCCACCGCGGTAGTGTTATTATGCGTCTCTTCGGTCCGACAGTCGGCGTGTCTCTCACAAGGCTGGCCGACGAGGGCCCCCTGGCTCAGGCAGTCGGGGTCTGAGTCGTAGCAACCCCCGTTACAGATCCCGTCCGAGTACCGCTCTTCGCAGTAATCGTGACAGATAAATCCTGCCCCATCGTCATCGTCGCGGCATGTTGTCATCTCTGAGCAGCGGTTGTCGAAGAGCCAGCCGCAACTCGCGCCTCGCGGCAAGCCACACACGTCTCCGGGCCCGCCGTCGCTGCTTCCCCCGTCGGCGCCATCGTCGTTGGAGCCATCGTCGTTGGAGCCATCGTTGCTCGAATCCGGGTCGTCACACTGCGCATTGTCGTTCGGCAGAGGATCCTCTCCAAACGGGCAGTATTCGTATTGACATGCCGACGCCGAGGACGACACGCAGTCGGGGTCGTGTACACCGCAGCCGCAGTCGCAGCCATCGTCGGTGCCGTAGAAGCCGACGCTGCACGACCACGCGTCTGGTACCGACGGGCTGCCAGCTTCCTCTTGTCCGTCGTCGCTCTCCGACTCGCACTGCCAGTTTTGGTTTGGGTCCAACGATACAGCGGTGGGGCACCACTCGTAGTCGCAAGCTTCTTCACCGCCGCTGGAGCAGTCCGGGTCGATGATACCGCAACCGCAGTCGCACCCGTCGTTGCGGTCGTAATAACTTGGTGCGCAGTCCCAGCCGGCCGGAGCGTTCCCGCCGTCGGCCTTTCCCCCTGGCTTGCCGCGACTTTCTTTCACGGGAAGCGCTTGCTCGACGCTTGAGTCGTCGCATGCGCCCATGAGGAGCAGTCCCGCGCCAGTGACAAGGATTTGGATCGTTCGTTTCATCGGTGCCTCGCTCGTTCGGTTGCAGGTGCTCGCAGTGCGACAACACGAGGTCGCCCGCGCACCCACTTGTCAGAGTCGACGGACCCTGCAACCGCCGGTCGCATCAATCGCGGCAGTCCACGCAGTGCGACAACCCAACCGGCGAGTACGTATCCGTCCGGACGTTGGGCACGAGGACTTGGTGTACCGCGTAGCGACCGGACCAGGATCACGCGCCCGCACAGACGGAAGCCCGCGCCAGATGGCACAGTCCTTCGTCTCGCGCCGCGTCGAGCAGTTGCTCACGAAAACGAGCTGCGTAGCCTTCGCCCGCGGCGGCTGCCGACACCAAACCAGCGTCGAAGTCCACGAATGGGTCGCGATGCCCAAGGCGCCGAGCGAGCTTGAATGCCAACACGCGCAGGGGGACGACAAGCGGCGGCGGCAGATCCGGCATCGCGAGAGCGGGCTCGATGCGACGCCAGGCCCTCTCATCGTCACCGGACTCAGCGTCGAGCAATGCAGCCTGTAGCAGCCCAAGCACGCGATAGTTGCTCGTCATGCGAGGCTCCAAGGTGTCGAGTTCTTCGAGGGCGCCGCGGGCGATCTCAAGGTCGCCGGCTCGACGCGCAGTGCGGGCAAGGTTGACGAGCATGTCTTGGTACATCGCGCTGTGTGCAGGCAAGACAGCGCGGCTCTCGATGACGGCCTGGAGTTCGGCCACGACGGCAGCACCGGGCTGCTCCGCGGCCAGGTGGAAATGCGCGCGCTCCAGGTTGAGGTAGATACTGACTTCGCTCGACGACGCAGCGCGGGGTAGTAGTCGCTCGGCCTCATCCAGCCGCCGCCGAGCTTCGTCCAGAGCGTCCAGCTTTCGGGCGACGAGCGCGGCCTGGATCAAGATCGCAATCCGGTCGGTCGCTTGCTCTGGGTCGGCTGGGTCCTCGGGTTGGTCAGCCAGCGCACGCCGACTCCAAACACGAGCCTCCGCATAGCGACCCAGGTCGACCAGTGCGTGAATCAGGGGATCCATGACGCGCGCCGCCTGGCCGGTCTCCCCGACGTCGAGCGCCGCAAAGAAGGCGTCTTCCAGCAGCGGTACTGCCTCTTGCAAGCGCCCGGTCATGTAGACCAGCCACGCCCGAGTGCGAAGATAGTCGGCCCACAGCGGAGGGAACTGGACATCGGCCGCCGCGTCATGCAGCGAGTCCAGTCGGGTCAGCGCCGCATCGGGGTCGATCTGCCCCACCGCGGTCACATCGCCGAGGCGTGCGCTCATGTCCAAAGCACGGTGGGCCTGCACTGGATCCGACGGGGGGGACATCTGTCGTCGCGGGAGCCACGACGCCACGCAGCGTTGCGGGGAGCCCACATCCTCGATCGCCGCGGCGACCGCATCGTCGCTGGGATCGAGTTCGGCGTGGGCATGGAGCCGCGCTTCGAGCTGCCGTCCCACACGATCGATACACGCCTGACGCAAACGAACGCGGGCGCCGCTCTCACGGCGGTTCAGCTCGGCCATTGAACGGCGGCTTTGGGACCACGCGTCCTGTGATGTCGCCAACGCGTGCGCTGTCGCCGAGTTCGCCGCGGGGTGGATGCGCTGCAGTGCCGCCTTCACCCGCGGTCGAGCGACGAACTCGTCCCACGATGCGCCATGGGTGTCCGCGACAGGAGCGTCTCGCAGCGATGCGACCACGAGCAGACCCGCGACGACAGACAACCCGGCAATCGCTAGCCAAGCCGACCGCGACGACCGACGTTGCCGCGCCAGACTGGCACGCAACGCCGCGATCGACTCGAAGCGTTCGCTTGGGTCGTGCCGCAGTCCTCGCTCAAGGCCGTCGCGTAAGGGCCGCGGCCAGTCCTCTCGCGCCAAGACCTCGGAAAAGGTCGAACACAACGAATACTGATCTGACGCCGTCGTCGCGGGTCCACCTGCGCGACGCTCAGGCGCCATATATTGCCACGTGCCGGACTTGCCCCGGGACTTCGTTTGCACGCAGTGCTGGCCCTGGGCCAGGCCAAAGTCGACGATCCACGCGCTATCGTGTTCGTCGATCATGATGTTGTCCGGCTTGAGATCCCGGTGCAGGAGTCCCGCGTCGTGCACCGCGCCCAGCCCGTCGCAGACCTCCTCGAACAACCGCTGCAGGGTGTGCGCTGGAGGCGAACGGTCGTGCACGAAGCGGTGCATGGAGACCCCAGCGACGTAGCGCATCACGATGTAGAGCCGTCCCGCGTCCATGCCGATGTCGTAGACCGAGATAACGTGCGGATGCTCCACTCGAGCGAGTGAACGTGCCTCGGCGAGCAACCACCCGGCATATTGCGCGTCTAAGTCATCGTGCAGGACTTTAATGGCGACGGTTCGCTCAAGTTCGGTGTCGTAGGCCCGGTAGACGACCCCTGCGCCACCCGAGCCGATGGGCCGGAGGATTGCGTAACGTCCGAGCACAGTTCCACGCGCAAGAGCATGACCTCGGCCCACTCCCCTCGTCCCCTGCTCGCCCCCGAGCGCGCGATCGCCTGCCTCAAGATCATCCGAGGAGGCCGAGGGTTGATCACGCTCGGTCGGCGCACCGCGGTCGGGCGCGAGGCGGCCGCGGGTGGACTGCTGCAGGGCAGGGGGTTGTCTCGCGTTCATGCGTGGTTCTTGCGGAAGCTCGATGGCACCGTCACCGTGGTCGATGCCGACTCGACCAATGGCACGATGGTCGATGGTCGTCGCATCGAAACGGCCGAGCTTCGAGAGGGGTCGATGATCCAGCTCGGGGCTGACGTGGCGCTCATGCTGGAGTATCGCCGCCTGGCGGCCGAGGCCCATTGTACGCGGCTAACGGGTCGGGAACAGGAGGTTGCGTTGCTCGTATCGACCGGCCTCGGAGACGCGGTCATCGCGGAGAGGCTTGGGGTCTCGCGCCGAACCGTGACTACCCATGTCTCGCGGCTACTGTCCAAACTACAAATCGGCAATCGACTCGATCTGATCCAGCGTGCACAGGGGCTTGCGCGCTGAGTCCGAGGGAGCGAAGCTCGCGGGGGATGGGCGTGCCGGTCTTCCTCCTCGCCGTGGCGCTCGCGCTGTCCACTGTAGGGAATGTGTCCGGCGCTTCGGCCGGGCCAGGTGATGACCCGACCGCGGCAGAGGTAGCAAGCGACAACGAGGTTGGAGCGCTGCTGATCGCCGGCCTCGACAGCGACGACACGCAGCGTAGCGACGCACTCACGGACGCATTGAGGCGCGCTGCCGAGGTGCGGGGCCTGCCGCTCGCGACACAAACCTCGCTGCCTGAGCTTCGCCTCATGGCTGGGTGTGTCGACAACTCGCCCGTGTGTCTCGCGGCAGCGGCGACGCTGGTCGGCGGCGACACGCTGCTCTTCGGCGAACTTGCGGTTGGCTCCGACGGCGCGGCGATCCTGCAGCTCTCTTTGCTCAACGTTGCGGAGCAAGCCGTCGTGATGGAGACCAATACGCCGTTGGCGTTGTCTAAATTGGATGCAGGTTCGGTGGACGAGACGGCGTGGGCGATCATGGCCGAGCTCGTCCCTCCGGCTGTGCCAACCGAGTCTCTCTATCCCGCAGACGAAGAGGCGCTGGACTCGGGTGTGGTGACTCAACCCGAGCAACGGACGGGCAAGAGAGCCCTAGTCTGGGGGCGATACAGTCCGCGACCGAGGTGGAAGTGGGTGCTGTTCGGCGTGTCTGCGGGGGTCACCGTAGTTTCGGTCGGTGGCGCGGTGGGACTCGCTGCCTCGATGCCGCGTCTCAGGGCACAGGTCTTGGAGGCCGCGCGTGCGTCAGAGGGTGGAAACGAGGTCAGCGCAGACAGCGTGGATCAGGCGTGCAGCGACGCTCGTCAGACGCCAGACGGTGCAGCATCAGGGGTGCACAATGCGTCGATCGCGACACTGTGTCGCAACGGCGACGGGCGGTCCGTAGCCATCAGCGGCTTGGCAATAGTCGGCGTCGTTTCGGGTCTGACGACGGTCGTTTCCACGGTGCTTCTCTTCGTGCACCGAGATTCTTCAAGAGCCACACGGATCTCACCGACGTTCTCTCCAACGTTCGCCGGACTTCGTTTGGAAAAGAACTTCTGAGCGCCCGCGAGGCCGAAGTTCGTGGCATTGTCTTGTCGATGGGGAGCGCCGCAATGCATCGAGCAAACACAGTCCAACGGTCGGAGGCCGGCGTTCTTGGGGCCTTCGTGCTCACGTGCGCGAGCGTGGTGGCCGCGTCGCTGGGGATTGTTGGCTGCGGCACCGCAACCCCCTCCGTCTCCATGGAGGGCGGCAGCACGGGCGCTGCGAGCAGTGCGACGTCCGGCGCCGCCCTGTCGTCGTCATCGTCATCGGGGCAACTGACAACTGGCGGCAGCGTCACAACAGTGGCGGTCGATGACACGGGCACCGCCGCATCGGATTCCAGCGATGGCGGGCCCTCTTCGAGCACAACGCAAGGTCCCCCCGTACGACCCCGCTACCTGCTCGGATTTGACGTCGCCGCGATCACGCCTAGCGAGTCGGATCTTACGGGCAGCATTTTCATGGGCTCATATGGGCTGCCGTTCACACGCCCGGCTGAGGGCGTGCACGACGACCTCAACGTGCGGAGCTTTGCGATTCAGCTCGGCGAGGACGGCATTATCTTGGCGGTCACCGACCTGCCCGGCATGGGCAACCGGTTCACCCGCGATGTTCGTGCACGCGTTGCCGCGGCCACGGGCTTGCCGACCTGGCGAGTCTTGATAGCAACGACGCACACCCACGCTGCACCGGACTTTCAGGGGCTGTGGGGCGGTGGACCCGCGAGCTACAGAGACTCGGCGATCGACGAGGTCGTAGCGTCGATGAACCGCGCCTGGGCGGTCCGGGACTACGGCGACTTGGCGGTCGCGACCACGAGCGCACCGAACAACAATCGTCGCGATTGGGACATCACCGACGATGAACTCACCCTGCTGGTGGCGACGGACGCTGTCGGGGACCCGCTCGGTATCCTGACCGTGTTCGCGGCCCACCCGACGGTGCTGGGCGCAGACAACAATGAGATTAGCCGCGACTGGTGCGGCTACGCAGTCGATGCCCTTGAGGCGGAACTCGGCGTGCCAGCGCTGCTGTTCAACGGGATTCTGGGCGACGCAAGCCCTGCAGTCCCGCCCGGCGACTACGCCGATGATTTCGAGCGGGCGCAGGCCTACGGCGAGCTGATAGCCGGGATCGCGATCGATGCGGTTGCGGACGTCGAGCCCGTCGAACCGGCCATGGTGGCGGACCACCGCGAGTGGACAATCGTCGTCTACAACGCGTTGTTCGATCTCGCATCTACGGCTGGGATCATCGACTACGACTTCGAGATGGTGAACGGCAACAAAGCCGTGGAGACCCTCAGCACGTACGTCCGGCTGGGGCACCAGTTGCAGATCGTCAGCTTCCCCGGAGAGCCGGTAACTCGCAATGGTCTGGACATCAAGGACGCGATGGTGACGCCGCATCGCATGGTGCTCGGACAGACTGGCGACGCTCTGGGCTACTTCATCCCGAGCGACGAGTGGATGACCGGGCACAACGACAACTATGAGGAGTCGATTTCCGTCGGCTCAGGCGCGGGCGATACGGCCCGCGACGTGCTGGTGGCGATGATCGCACTGGACGCCGCCGCGGCTGCGCGGTAGCTGGGCACTACACGGGCAGCACGACCGGTTGCGCGTAGTCCGGGGGCTCGCCAAAAACCTCGGCGAGGTCCCGAGGGGCACAGGGCTGGGCTGTGAGACGAGCACGGTGGATGCGGTCGAGCCGGAGCCACCGACCGGCGTCGCGTTTGTGGCACCAAGCGAGAACATGCCAATGACTATGCGTCCGCACGAACGCCATCGGTTCGATCGCGCGTTTGCGTGACAGCCGTCCCTTCGCATCCTCGTAGTCGATGAGCGCGAGCACCCCGGAGCGAAGCGCCTGGTCCAGCACCCCAGCACTTCCCGGACGCTTGGCGGACACGGGTCTCGCCATCCACACGCGACGTCCGACGTCGGTCGCTTGTCGTCGTTGGGTTGCGCTCATTGCCGCGAGAACCTTCTGAAGTACCGCAGCGCCATCCGCTGCGAATGGGATCTGCGGGTCCGCAGCGAGTGCGATCGTGATCGCTGTCGCCTCGGCCGCGGTGAACGTGATCGGAGGCAACGCGGCATAGTGACTGAGCTGATATCCACCGCCACGACCGTCCTGCGACGTCACCGCCAGGCCGGCTTGCAGAAGTGCTGCCATGTCGCGTTTGATCGTGCGCGTGGAGACCTCAAAGCGGTCCGCGAGCCACGTGGCAGTGCGGCCGCGGCTGCCAGCTGCTCGCAGCGCGTTGCCAATGGCGTAGAGACGGTCGGTTCGGTTCATCGTCACCGGAATGATAAACGGTGACATAACGGTGCCATAGCCGTTTCGTATCCTGCGGCGTGTCGAAGACAACAACTTCATCCACCCACATCGTTTTGTTCCACTCTGGGCTGGGTCTTCGGCCCCACGTTGGCGTTTGGAGGACGGCTCTACAGGCGGAGGGGTTCGAGGTTCACACCCCAGATCTCTACGATGGCGAGGTGTTCGACGACCTCGAACGCGGCGTGGCGAAGCGCGACGCCATCGGCATCCCGGAGCTGTCGCGGCGAGCGAGTGCCGCCGTCGAGCACCTGCCCAGTGATGTCATCTACGCAGGATTCTCGCTCGGAGCCGCCTCGGCTCAAGCGCTGGCACTCATGCGGCCAGGTGCACGCGGTCTCGTGCTGATGCACGCCGCCCTCCCGTTGGCGGCGTTCGGCAGCCCACCCTGGCCCAAGGGACTTCGGGCGCAGTTTCACGCCAGCATCGAGGACCCCTGGGTTGACGCAGCCGCCGTCGACTCGATAAGCGAGGCCGCACCCGACGGCGCATTCGAGGCCTTTCGCTACGACGGCAGCGCCCATCTGTTTGCCGACTCTGATTCATCAGAGTTCAATGCAACCCACGCCAGAACAATGTCCGAGCGCGTGAGAGCATTTGTTCACACGTTGTGACCGGACGGAGCGGGTATCGGGCCTGTGTGGCCCGATACTGAACGGCCCCACATGCCAGTGAACCCTGCATTGGGCCACGACCCGGCCACAAAGATCCGCATGAAATCCTGGTAGTGTATTCGCGCATGTTCGCGGATCCCGGCCCGGCAGGATGAACACCGAATCACTAGTCTCGATGGGCGTCGCGAGTGGTTGCCATCGATGGTCGTGGCGGCACCTGTACGTTCTCGTTCCTGTGTTGATCGAGAACCTCGACTTTTTTGAGGAGGATCTTGTCGCTCGCGAGGACGAGATCGGTGGCCCCGCGGCCCTCGTGGTCATGGTCAGGCCGGGCATAACCATGCCCAACGCGGCGGTGCGTCGCGAGATAGCCGACCAACTGTGCCTGCATCACCAGCGCATCTCCTGCGCCGCCACGCTCATCCTTCGGCGCGGGTTCTTTGCCAGCACCTTCCTCAGTGTCGGGAGCCAGGTCATGCGCGACTCGGGCGCTAAACCACAGCAAAGGCTGTACACGGACGTCGACAAGGCCGCGAAGTGGGTGGCGGATACGACCCGCGAGCATGGCGTGCCCGCCGACCAAATCGGCGAAACGCTGAGCGAAGTCGAGGGACGTATGGCCGTGGGCTGTACGTCCTGAAAGCGAACGCTCTCGAAACGCTCACCCGTCGACGTCTTGGCAGTATTCCTCCACGATGGTGATGCCTGGGAATCCCGCGACACCAGACATTGCCGGCTCGAGTTGCGCTTCTGCGCACAGAGCGGGGCACAGCGCGACGATGACGTCGCGTTGGACGGTCGCCGTCGTCCACTGAAGCGGGAGCTCGTCGGTCTCGGGGTCGCACGCATCAATGTCTGGCACAAACTCGAGCGCAACGTCCGCGCCAACGCGCCCGGACGAGAATGACAGTGACAGGTTGTCTACGTCGGCTGGTTGTTGAGGGAGCCACGCGCATCCAACGCGCGGTGTGCCAGCGTAGATCAGGAGATCGGCGAGCGCGCCTGGTTGATCCAGGTCGCTGGCGAGACCTGAGTATTCCGCGGCCAGGTCCTCCAGCACGCTGTCGGGGTTCTCGCCGCCGCAGCCGGGGCACGCGACGTGGTAAAACGTATCAGGTCGGTCCAGCGCGACGATGGCGCTGTTCGGGATCGCGTTCGATGGATTTGAGTCCCATGTGACGCTTACGTACGCCCGCAACGCACCTGGCCCGTTGCGGTCTCCGGGTCGCAGCACGCATGCGTACTCCGTGGGGGGCGTGAATACGCCGAGTGGATGCATGAGAGCTCCCGGGGGGACGGTCTGCACGCTGCTGAGGGGAGGAGCCCGGTTGCACGTTGTGCACCCTCCTTCACAGGTCGCGTCGAACTCGGTTTCGTCAGGCGCGATGAGGGCGATATGCACGAGGTCGCCGTGGACATCGAGAGCCATCACGGCGTCCTCGATCTCTGGGGTGAGGGCGTCCAGGTCCGACACCGAGGGGTCGACGCCGATGATCAGGTCCGTCTCCCTGGAGAACAGGATGGCTGGCATCTGCACACACGCTTGCGGGCCACCGGTGGCCTCGTCACTCTGT
>JAESSZ010000405.1 GCA_016763875.1 Nannocystaceae bacterium | reverse complement strand
TCATGCGTCTGCGGGGAAAGCGGCGATGGGTCCCGCAGGAGTACAAGTTCGAGCAGCGGTTCCTCGACGATGGTCACAAGTTCGCGGTGGGCGGCAAGGGCGGGATGCTGGTCGAACTCCGCGGCGCGGTGGCGCGGGTCGGAGGTTAGTCGCCCCCGCCAGAGGTCGGCGACGTACGCGGCAACAGTCTCCAGGCGTTCTTCGAGACCAAGTCGGGGCGTCTGTACACGGTCCACAAAGATGGCGAGGCGTTGTACGTGCAACGCGACTGCCAAGGCCAAGCGTGCGTGGCAGCGAACTCGATGAAACTGCCCAACGGCACGAAGTGGACGTTTGGCAGCTCAATCCGGCGTCGGCGGCACAGCCTGACCGCCATGGCCGACCTGCAAGCCGTCGGCGGCACGACGCAGGCGCACTTGCTGCACTACGCCGCGGGCGGCTGGAAACTCGAGGCGCTGGCCGAGGCACCGCGTGGGCTGTGGCCAACGAAGGACGGTGGCCTTTGGGTCGCCGCTGGCGACGAGTTGCTCCACCGCGACCCAGAAGGCCAATGGCGCAGGGTTGGCCTTCCGGACGGGACAACCTCGGTAACCGCTGCGATGCACGGTGATGCGGGCGAGCTGTGGATCGCCGCCACGGCCGGGGAAAAGACTGTGGTCTACGCGACCCACGCCAACGCTCAGCAAGACGCTCCGCCCCAGCCCACAGCGCCGTGAGCGTCCGGGTCCAACTTGCGTTCACGGTTGCGTGTGCCGTGGGCTGCGGGGACACGGTGACAACCGCGAAGGCGGCTCTGAACAATGCGGACTGCCAGCGATGCCATGTGGACGTCGCCACCAGCTGGGCGCGCTCGCGTCATCATCACGCCTTCGACAACCCCGACTTCCAACGCTCGTACACCGAAGAGCCCAAGCCATTTTGCCGTGACTGCCATGCACCCGGTGGGCTCAACGCCGCCGCCGAGGGCGTGAGCTGCTTGCACTGCCACGCGAGCGAGCATGGCGTGGTGACCGGGCCCGGCCTGGACCGCGACGCTCCGCACCCGGTGAGCCGGTCTGCCACGTTCGGGACCGACACCTGCGCCCGTTGCCACGAGTTCGAATTTCCGCCCGACAGCCGCCGTCCCGAGGGGACGATGATGCAGCGCACGATGGCCGAGCACCAGGCCTCGACCCACGCGAACAAGAGCTGCGCCGACTGTCATCTCCCGCAGACCGAACTCGCCAACAAGCGCGTAATCCACGACCACTCGCTGGCGTCCACCCGCGATCCCGACGCGATGCGGCGAGCGTTGCTCATCACTGCGAAACGCGAAGGCAACGACCTGGTCCTCTCGCTTGTCCCCCAGGACGTGGGCCATGCCTTTCCCACCGGCGACCTGTACCGACGACTTGAGATCGGCGCCGAACTCCATGCAGGCGGCAAACGGGTGGCCTCGGCGACCCGGTATCTCGCACGACACTTTGCGCCCTGGCGCCTCGAGGACGGGGCGCTGAACCCCGCGTTCGAGTGGTCTGTCCCGGACGACCGTTTCGCGGGGCCAACAGCCATCCGGCTTGCACTCAACAGCGACGTCGAAAGCGGCAGCGCAGCGCTGACGTGGTGGGTGGACTACCAGCGGGTCGACGAGCGCAACGCCGAGGCTCCCCAGCGATCCAGCATCGCGGATGAGATCCGGCTCGCAGAGGGACGACTGTAGCCGTACCGAGCGCGCCGCGGCTGCGATGGCGCGGGCCCCTCCCCGCGCGGACCGGGGAACCGGAAAAGACGAGCGGGCATCGGCTTTCGAATTGATACTCGCCGCGCGATGGCCTTGCCGCCAAGTGGAAGATCATTCCCTCGGGAACTCGGGTTCGGAGCGAACGCCGGGCTCGTCGCGCCCACGTCATGGCGTGGATCGATCCGAGCGAGCGCTCAAGACTTCTGGGCCTTGGTCATCGTCGCGGGGCCAGGCTGACGCGACGGCGGAGCCGGCAACACCGTGCCGTGGTGCGAAGATCGCCTCGCAGAGATCCCTGGCCGGTCTCAAGGACAATCGCTCCTGGTCGGCGCGCTTGTTTGCTACGGTTGGCCACCGTGGCCGGTCTCTTGTCGGACAACAGCCGCAAGGCGAACTTCAGCCACGCGTACGTGGACGCGATGGCTGCCGCGGTGGGCTTCTCCGTGGAACGCTGGACCGACGACTACGACAGCATCGACGTCACGATCAAGGCCACGGGCAGGGTGGAGCACAGCGGAAAACTGAGCACCGGCCGCTCACCCAAACTCGATCTCCAGCTCAAATGCACTGACGCCGTCAGCCCGAAGGATGGCGAGCTGCATTTCCCGCTGTCGGTGAAGAACTACGATGACCTCTCTGATCCAACCCGCGTCACGCCCGCGCTACTTGTCGTGCTGTTCGTTCCAAAGACATGGGAGCAGCGGCTCAAATGGAGCGCCTCAAGCCTGCGACTCCACAAGCTTGCGTACTGGGTGAACCTGCGGGGAATGCAAGTGACCACGAACAAGAAGTCCGTGACGGTTGTCCTCAGAGAGCACTTCCACCCCGATGCTCTGCGGCACCTGATGTTCCTAAGCGCGGAGGGCGAACTGTGAGGCTGACGCCGTCCGACATCCGGGCAGCGCCGGTTGCAGCCACGGAGTTGCTCACCTACCTCCGCAGTACGGGTTGGCGGCGACTTGAGGACCAGAAACGGATGGACCTGCATGTCGCGACGCTGATGATACACGACGGCCGCGCGGCCGAGGTGCAGGTACCACTGTTACCAGAAGCCAAGGATTACGCTCGCCGGGTTGCGGAGCTACTGAATGTTGCCGCAGAAGTGGAGGGTCGTTCGCCGCATCACCTGCTGGCCGACATCCGCGTCGTCCAGTTCGATGTCGTCCGCGTTCGCAGAACCGGGCGGAATGACGATACGCTCCCGGTTGGAGATGGGGCGGCCCTATTCGCGTTGGCGAATGGGGTTTTCGTAGCGTCGTCGCTCGCGGTCGTTGACCCGCGTGCAACGTACTCCGGCCGGCGACCCGCCAAAGTCGCAGACTTCATGGAGACCGTGCGCCTCGGTCAGACCGAACAGGGGAGCTTCGTTGTCCGTCTTTTAGTCCCGCTACCCTCGAGCGTGGGCCAATCGCAGACCCGGTTCTCGTTCGCCAAGGAGAACGCGCCGCCACTTCCGTTCCCGCGACAGGTCACCCGCCAACTCATGCGCTCGGTCCGACGGGCGAAGGCTGCTGTCACCGCTGCGATCGCTGGAGATAGCCTCGAACCTTTTCGGGACGAGATCCGCAATGGTGTCAGCGCTGAGTTGTGCAAGGCCCTGAACGCGATCGAGGATGTGACCCCCCTTCATGGCGTCGAAATCGGCGTCGTATGGGGGGCCGCCTGGCCAATGGAGCGACCACAGCCCGTCGCGTTCATGAGCGACGCGCTGCAGATCCTGGGGCATGCGGCGGAGTTCTTAGCCGCCAAGGAGACCGTAGAGGACTTCTGGCTCGAGGGCTACATCACGAAGCTCGAGCGAGACGACCCAGCAGGGGAAATCGAGGGAAACGCGACGATCGCGACCACGCTGGAGGGCCAGCTGCGACGGGTCCGCGTCACACTGCAGCCCACGGACTACAACGCCGCGGCGGAGGCCCACAAGATTGGGCAACGCGTGCGTGTGAAGGGCGACCTGGGGAGGGAAGGACGCCGCTTCCGGCTGGTCAGCCCCAAGCAGTTCGCCGTCGTCGAGCATGACGACGACGACAAATGAAGAGATGCCCGTTTCGGCCTGGCTGCAGTCGCCTCGCCTCCAGCGGGGCTCAAGCGAACGGCAACCACCGGCCCTGTATCGGCCTGCGCTTGAGCGTGTCGTCGAGACAACGAAGCACTCTAGACCTCGAGCAGCAGTTCGTCGATCGGCCCGCCGGGATCTTCGGCCAGTCCGCCGTCGATGGTTGTGTCGTCTAGTCCCATCGCCTGCATCGCCGTGAGCAACACGTTGGAGGTATTGCGCACCGTCGAGGGAGCATCGTCGGCCGGCCGATAGTGATAGCCGCTTCGGAGGCGGCCGCCGGCTTTGCCGATGAGCATCATGGGCGTGCCGTCGTTGCCCGAGTGACGGCGTCCGTCCATCATCTCGGAGGCCACCATGATACAGGCGTGATCGAGCAGGTTGCCGTCGCCGATCTCGACCGCCCGCAGCTCCGTCAGAGTGTCGGCGAGCCTGTCCATGATGTAGGTCGCAACCGCGTCGATCATCTCCGGCTGCGAGTCACCGGAACCGCTCAGGTCGTTGTGCGACAGCAAGTGGATGCCATCGGTAGCCCCGACGTCTGAGATGACAGGATCAGCCTGCATGCCGCAGAACATGTACTGAATCGAGCGGGTCAACCCACAGGAGAACGCCTGCGCGATAAGTTTGGAAAACGCGATGTTCTTGGCGATGAGCGGCTCGACGGAGGCGGCGTTGGGCGGATAGCTGCCATCGGGCTCGGTGGGCAGCTCGCACGTGATCTTGGCCAGCTCCTCGATCGCCTTCTCAGTCTCGTACAGGCCCTGCAGATGAGCGTCGAGGCGCTGCCGATCGTAGGTCCCAACGCGTGCGCGCAGGTGGTTGGCGCTGCCGAGGATGGCATCAAGGGCTTTGAGTTCGACCTCGGCCTCTGGACTTAGCCCGCCCTGCTCCGGATCAGGGGAGAAGCCGGAGAACAACTGCTGGTACAGCGCTTCGGGCGACGTCTCGGGCGTGAGCAGAGTGAAGTTCTCTCGCCACGAAAACGAGTGTCCGCGCCCGATACTGTTGTAGTGCCGCCCAACGTCGGACATGCATAGGACCAGCGAGTGAAACGGCGAGTCGTCCCCGTTGGCCTGCACGCGATCTGCGATGTACTGATCGATGCTGGGGCGATCGGAGCCGAGCCCCTGGTATGCCCCGTTGCCGTTGTAGCTATCGTTTTGACGGTGCTGGCCGGAGAAGACCGTTGCCCGCAGCTCGTGATGGCCCCCCGAAACATAGGGGCGCATGTTGGATACCGGGGTTAGGTATTCCTTGTGGGCAGCCAAGCCGGAAAGATTGGGGCTCAACTCCCAGTCCTCCCCAACACCCGTCGGCGTCCAATGATCGAACAGACCGTCGAGATTACCGACACCGCTACCCCAGGAGTAGCTCATGAACACGGGCTCAATCGGCGAGCCGTCGGCGTAGGCCAGGCCGCGCGTGTCCAGCATTGCCTCAAGCACGGGCAGACCAACTACAAAGGAGCTGCCCGCGACCATGCCCCGGAGCATGGTGCGACGACCGATCGTGCGTGTCTTGGGTGCCATGCGTTATTCCGCCTCCGTGAAGCTGTTGGTGATGCGGTGTCTTGCGACCTCCCGCATCAGGTCGACGAAGCTCATGTCCCCATCGACAAAGCCTTGCTCAAGTTCGTTCACCGCGGTGGCCTCACCTGGACTCAGCGCGCGCCCCAATGTGTGGCGCAGTAGCTGGTGGGTAACGCAACGGGCAAAGCCGGGGTCCTCGGAGACGGCGACGGCCATCTCCTTGCTGTCGGCGAAGGCCACCCCATTGAGCTCGCCCGTGGTGTCCAGGGGAAGCTCGTAGCTCTCCCCTTCGAAGAACACGGTCTCTTCGCGACGGAAGCGGCCAATGGCGTCGAACTCTTCGAGTGACAGGCCCATCGGATCCATCATTTGGTGGCAGGCCGCGCAGGTGGGGTCGGTCGTGTGCCGCGAAAAACGGTCTCTTTTGGTTTCTGCCTTCTCCGGGGGAGGCACCGTGGTGTCCACACTGGCTGGCGGTGGCGGGATGCTCAGGCATAGCAGCCTCTCCGTCACGAAACGCCCCCGCGCCGCGGGTGAGGTCAGCGCCGGGTGGGACATGACCGACAGGAATGCTGCACTCGACAACAACCCACTTCGAGGGCTATCGGCGGAGAGTTCCACGGCCACCAACTCGTCGTCGAACTCACCAGCAATGCCATAGAGCGCCGCGAGGTCGTTGTTGACGAACATGCGGTCGGAGACCAGCACGCTACGGAAGTCCAGATCGCGTTCGAACAAGATGTCCTGCAGCCACAGCTCAAGCTCTTGCTTCATCGCAGTGCGCAGGGCGTCGTCAAACTCGGGGAAAGCGTCGGGGTCCTTTCCCACCGCCTCGACCACCGTCATGCTCCACCACTCGTCGAAGAACCGCTGAACTGCGCCACGCTGCGTGGGGTCATCGATCATTTCGGCGATGAGTCGGTCGATCTCAAGATCGAGCAACTCGGGATCGTCCAGCGATCCATCCCGCGCGTGGGCGAGCAACGCGTCGTCGGGGATGGAGTCGCGGAACATCAACGCCAGGCTGCGCGCCTTGGAGTAGGCGTCTATGCCCCCCGCGCCATCATCCACCGGATAAAAGTAGAGAAACTCTGGGCTCTGAAGCAGGCTGGTCATCGCCCATTGCAAACCGAGACGCACACTTCCCAGGCGCTCGGTGGCGTCGACCACGACGTCCTGCAAGGCCAGCAGCACCGGGTCGTCCTGGGAGATTGCGCGGCTGAAAGCTCGCTCGCTCGCGACAACCAGGTAGTCCACCACGCAGGCGTCCTGCGGGCCCGTGGGGGAGCAGCCGAGTCGCGCGACCATGGCCTCGTCGGTTGCAAAGGCCAACGCGGAGGCCTCCTTGGCCGCGATCCGATAGCGGTTGTAGCCGACCGGCGTGGTGGTCACCGTTGACGCGACCATGTTCGGCAGCTGGAACTCCTCCTCGTTGACCCCCTCGTCGGGAAGATCGGTCTGTGGCACCCACTGCGGAATGGCCAAAAGATCACGGACCGACTGCACGAACTGCGCGCGGGTCAGGCGTCGCATCGGCGTCGTGCCCACAGCCCAGCCGCCGTCGTCGTCGTCACTGCCCTCCCCAGCGGAGTCGTCCTCACCGCCATCGGCATCGCCGTCAGCCCCACCGTCGGCACCATCACCATCGGTGCCATCGGCGCCGCCTGACGGGTCGAGCTGCCCTCCCCCCGAGTAACAACCGGTGAGCAGGACCAGCGACAGTGCAATGCTCCGGACCTTCACGCCTTCGACATTATACGGCTCGCCTGCCGCTCACCATCGGCCAAGCGGCCGAATCTACCGGTTTGTTGTGTCGGTCAGGTAACCGACAGGACGCCAAAATCGCGCATCTTTGGGCAGTTCCCAGCACGGTTGGGACCCGCCAGGGTCGTGCTGCTGGGTCTCCCTCCTCGCCATGTCAGCAGGTGGGCGTGACACCTTCATGAAACTCGCAGGGCTTCCAGCAGGCGCTCGGCGGACCAGAAGCTGGGCGTGCGCTCGGCTTCGAGGGCGTGGACCGCGTTGGTCACGACAGCGTTCGCGTGAGCGGGAGTTCCCGTGTCCGCGCCGCGACCGACGATCTCGCCACACAGGTCATCAATCTCGGTCGGCTTGCCCGCTTCGAGGTCCTGCAGGGTGCTCGATTTGGCCGCAGGGTCGACCGCGACGAGGCTCTTGGCGACGCGAAGCACGATCGCGTCGGGCAGGGCCAGCAGTCGCGCGATGACCCCTGGCGGAAGACCGACGATCGACCGAGGACGTAGGCCGCTAGCTCGGAGCACACCAAGACCCTCCAGCATCAGGGCGGCAAAACACCGTCGCAGAACACGACTGCGGATCGAGTTGGCAATCGTGACCCCGGTGACAGCACAGATGCCGTTGTTGAGGTTGAGCAGCAGCTTGCCCGCCATGACCTCATCGATGTCGGGTCGAACCTGGAGCGGGATCCCTACAGACCGCGCGGCTGCGGTGAGCTGGGCCAGAGCATCTCCGGCTGCACCATCGAGGGGGCCGACGAGGATCGGTCCCTTGGTCGCCTGGACGAACGCGCCGGGCTCCGGCCGCACAACGTTGTAGCTGACCATGCCGCCGGCGACCGGATGATCGAGGGCCGCGCGGAGGCGCTCGGGATTGCGAAGGCCGTTCTGCAGAGAGAGCACGGCCGCGGTCGGCGGCAACGCGTTGGCCAGCGTGGCCGCGGCCTCGTGGGTGTGGCGAGATTTGACGGTGACCAGACACAGGTCGACGTCGCCGAGGATCGCCGGGTCCTCGTCCACAACGAGGTTGTCGCCGGGTCGATAGGTCTGCCCATCCAGGCCCTGGCTGACGAGAGTTTCTCGCACTGCGATGAGGCTAGGCCGAGCCACCATCGCGACTGGAACGCCCGCCGCAGACAGCCGAATACCGACCGAGGCCCCGATCGCCCCTGCCCAAAAAATGCCGACCTTCATGCGTCTGGCTCCTCGGGGTGAGGCGGATCCGCGTAGTTCCGGGGCATCACACAACTCGACGCGAAGAGCGGGGACACGATGATATGAGGTGGCGCACCACGGCGAAGCGTACTCGATCGGCACGGCCGTTGGCGGTCGCGCTGCAGCCGGAGGTTCCATGAGGTTCCATGGCCGAGCTGACCGGTATCGTCGCCACGAGGCTCGTGAGCAGCCAGTGCCACCAGGTCGCTGGCGCTCTTGGTCACTTAACGATGCGGCCAGATGCGATGATCTCAACGAGCTCGCGATTCAGCTGCTCGTGGTACGCATCGCGCTCGCCGCGGGTCATTTGGGCGGTGAGCGCTTCGGCCGAACGACGTGCAGCATCGCCGCATGCGCTCGGTCGATCCGTGCCCTCTTGCCGTGCCATCACTCTTGGATCTGCGAGGCGCTGAGATGCCCGGCAAGTAGAGTCTTGCCACCTACTGCACCAGTGGCGCGATGGTCGGAGCACCGTGCGAGGGCGGCGCGCAACGACGCTCGGGACCACCGCACAAAGCCAGTCCGGGTTGGACGACCGGCCTGTCACACCGAGGCTGTCACCGCGAGGCCCCTAGCTGCCTTCCCAGCACGGCTGGATCTCAATAGCCGGCCGCAACTCGAAGTCCTCTTGCGTCAACCCGCAGTCGCCCTCCGGCAGGCTGGCACTATCACCGTCGCAGGTGCTGAATGCCGACTCTGGCCAGACCGGTGACGAACACACATCGAAATACACCGACTCCTCGATGATGAGACCAGTGACTGCGGGCGATGCTGCCCATGTACGTCCTCCGGATCCGGGAGGACAGCCGCCGTTGGGCCCTGGCTCACTGCTGCAGTCTGGGACCGGCACCGAGACGATCTCGCAGATGTTTTCGCGCGCCCGCGTACGCCGAAATATGAGTTCGTACGCCGAGGGAAACCCGGAGAAGCCTCCGTTGGTCATTCGGATGACATCCACGTCCTCGACCAGGCCTCCCGTCTGCTGGCCAGCCGTCTGAAGGAACAGCACGCCGTAGCCAAACTCCGCGTTGCTTCCGTCCAGCAGTCCGCGGCGGACTGTGACGTTGGAGGATTCGCGCAGCTCGATCAGGCTCTCGGTTCGTCCCGTGTCCAGCGGGTTGATGCACGAGAAATCTTCGATCAAGACCTCGTCGCTCGCGGTCACGGAGATGAAGCTCGCCGGAGGGCCCGGACCCCGGATGTCATGCCCTTCGATCATGCGCAGTACGGCGCTTGGCGTACCCGCGAGCTGGATCCCGCTCGATCCGCGGGTGACCCGGGTTCGCTCGATGACGAGGCCATCGGAACTGTTGCCCTTGATGTTGGCCTGGTCCAGATGCTCGTGCGGGCCGATGTCCGCGCGATCGTGCACGATGATCACGTTGTCGATCCACAGGTCGTCGGCGGCGGCGAACTCGATCCCTGGTCCGTCAAGGTGGTGAATCTCGCAGTCGCGAATGATGACGCCGCGGTGGTTTTGTACGAGGATCCCGGGCTCGCCATCGGCCGTGATTCGCAGGCCTTCGATGACTTGGTTGTCGGCAGTGACCTCCACGGGACCCGACGCCACCAGCGCCGGGCAGGTGTCATCCGTGCCTGCGGAGCTGGAACCAGAACCGGAGCTGGAACCAGAACCGGAACTGGAGGACGCCGCGGACTCCGAGCCCGATTCGAACATCGTCGCCTCCCCCGTGTCGGTGGTGGCACCCGTGCCTACCGCGGGTTCAACACATACACCCACCAACGCCGCGCTCGCATGGCTGCCGTAGCGGTGTCCCGAGGGGCAAGAATCGTCGGGAAAACTGCAGGACCGGTTAGGCTCGCAACGTCCCTGTTGCTCCCCAGTGCGGCACTGCGCGTCCGACTCGCAGGAGAACGCGCGGTGGCACGCTGCCGAAAGCAACAGACCCACAACGAAGCCAAGGCCGAGGCAAGCCCGCTGCCATGGAGTTGGTCGTGTGCTGCGTGCCCACACCCCTTTTGCAGTAGCGGTCCGTGCGGGCGAGTGTCAAGGCGAGCCTCGCTGCCCCCTGCTAAGCTTTGATGGGATGGGCGACCGACTCACGCGTACGCGCCCGGTCTCCGCGCTCCCTGCGACCCAACGACGCCCGTATCTCGAGTTCGAGGACGGTACTTCGACCACGCGGCGGGTCGCGCTTGTAAACGAGAGCACGATCGTCGGCCGGACAAGCGGCGCCGATCTCCGCCTCGATGTGGATGGTGTCTCTCGCAAACACGCCCGCATCTCCCGCGTCGGACAGGCATTGAGTCTCGTCGATCTGGGGTCCAAGAACGGTACGTTTCTCAACGGAGAGCGCGTCGATGTCGCCGCCTTGCATCACGGCGACCAAATCCAACTCGGACCGGTCACGTTGCGCTTTGTGCTCGCCGAGCCGGACGGGCCCACCGCGGACACCACGACAAACGCCGTGCTTGTGGCGCGCCTGAGCCCACGCGAACACGAGGTCGCCACCCACGTTGCAAAGGGCCTGACCAATCCAGAGATCGCCGAGGTCCTTGGCGTGAGCCGCCGAACCGTGGCCACGCATCTGGAGCGGGTCTACGCCCGCCTCGACATTCACACGAGGGTCGCGCTCGCTAACCTTGTCAC
>JAESSZ010000038.1 GCA_016763875.1 Nannocystaceae bacterium | reverse complement strand
TGGTCGCGGTGGCCGCATCGGCGATTCTCTTTGTTGTGCCAGGGTTGTCGAGCGAGCGCGTCGAAGACTCGCCGAACCTGGCTCCCCGAACGGCGCAGCCGAACATTGACGGGGTGCGGCCGGTCGTCGTGCCGCCGCCGAAGCCTGCCGATGTCGCGACGGACAAAGAGCGCACGTTGCAGGCCCTCGATGCGGAGGCTCAGCAAAAGTGGCGCAACGGCGATCTCGAAGGGGCGCGCCTGACGTTTCGGCGGATGACGGAGCGCGAGGGCGAGCATCGGTACGTTGAGCTCGCGTTTGCCGATCTGGTCACGCTGGCCCGTCAGCAGGGAAAACCGGGCCGAATCGCGGCGCTTTGGGCTTCGTACCTCGGACGTTTTCCGCGTGGGAGATTTGCGTCAGACGCGCGCGCTGCCATCTGTGGCAGACCGGGGGCCCCATCGGCCTGCCTTGGTCGGGCGGGGGACGGCGGCTTGGGGCAAGATCCCGCTCGGTGAGGTTGAGTTCTAAACCACAGTGACGCGGTCGCGCCCAAGAGCGGGAGTGCACGCGGCGTTGGTGAGGACGCTTGTCGTCGCGATGGCGGTCGCTTGCGCTGGTGCACCGCGGTTGGCCCGGGCGGCGCCGCCCGCTGACACGAAAGACGTCTCGCCTCAGTTGCGGCGTGTCTTCGTCGGCGGGCGCGCTGTGGATGTGAATGCGTTGGTGCCCGAGCTTCGCTTGCGGCGACCGGACCTCGAGTTCTCCAAGTCACCGTCCGCGCGACGCGACGGTTCACGGTTGACCATCGAGCGACGTCCGGGCGGCCTGCGATTGACCCTGAGAGCGAGCGATGGCCGCACGTATGTTCGCGATGTCCCATCGGATGACGACATTGGTACGCGAGCGGTCGCAGCCGACACAACGGCATTCCTGGGAGCGGTGGAGCGCGGCGCGATTGAGCCGGAACCAAGGGGACGGAAGGCCAAGGCTCGTCGCGCCAACGATGGTTCCGAGTCGCCGCTGGGTCAGCGGTTCAAGGAAACACTGCAGCTGGGGGCGGCACTGGGGCCGAGCGTGACCGTGCCTCTCGCGGGTCCGACCGAGTCCGGGGCAGGAGCGTTCGTCGCGGGTCACTTGAGCTTTCGGGTGCAGACGCTTCATCGCGTGCTCGTCGAGCTGAGCACGCGCGTGGGGGGCACGCGCGCCGCGGGTCATCGGCTGATCCGTGGGCGGCTCGGTTTCGGGGCGGGTTACCGTTTCACACGCGGGGCATTCGACATGCCGATCACTGCGGCGTTGACCGTGGAGCCGTGGTCGATCCGACAACGGACCTCGAATGCGCCGAGCCTTGAGGCACAGGGGGTGCCGCTCGCTCGACCCGCGTCGATGGTGGGGCTTGCGGTACGGGTGGTGCCGGCCGTGCTCGTGCCGCTGCCCGGACGCCTCACACTGCGTGTTGGCGGTGGGGTCGAATTCGCGACTAGCGCGCTCCCTGGCGGCGGCTCTGGCGCGGTTCGCGTCGAGACGAGCGATGGCGATATTGCGTTTCGTGTCGCAGGGTTCGAAGCGACGTTTCTCGCAGAGATCGCGGTCTGGGTGCCCTGGCGAGCAATTCGCAGGAAACAACACTAAACCTGTAATCCCGGGCGGCGAGGGGGCTCTATCGGGGCCGTGATCGCCATCCTCGCTCCGATCGCTCCGCTGCCTGCCCTGGCGGCCGTCGTTTGCATCACCGTGCTCCTGCTGATCGCAACGTTGCGGATCGGCCTGAGGTCGAGGGTCGCCGAACAGCGCCGCCCGTCGGTGTCTCCCCGCGGTCTGGTGCCTCGCATCCGCTCGTGGATGGGGCCATGTGTCGCGCTTGTGACGGTGACCGCGATAGCGACGCCTGCTGCGGCTGCTCCAACGCCCAAGGGCAAGATCAAAGGCAAGGGAGGCAACCTTGGGGTTGGCTTCAGTCTGGGCGACCCGATGGGTGCGTCACTGAAGTACTTCATGCATCCCAACCACGCGATCCAGGCGGACTTTGGCTGGGCGCCCTTGCATCATGGCAACGGCCGAATCGGTGCCGATTATCTGTGGCACCCAGGGACGTTTGCTTCGAACTCGACCTTCGACTTCCTGCCGTACATCGGCGTTGGCGTCGGCATGATGTTCTGGGCGCGCCGCTACTGCGGTCGTTACTACTACCACGGCAGAGGCTATCGCTACGACGGCAACCGCGAGTGCGGCAACGGTGGCGCGGCGATGTTTATTCGCGCCCCGGTGCTCGGGTTGGGTTTTCACTGGAAGGGCGCGCCGCTCGACACGATGCTCGAAGGCTCTTGGTCGCCGTACCTGGTGCTGCCCGACCTTGCGCACGGCGACGTGTCGTTCAAGTTCCGCTACTACTTCTAGTACCCCGACCGGTTTAGCGTCGTCGTCGACGGCCGTTTGAGGACTTGGACTTTCGTTTGCGGTACGCGGTCGGGACTTGCTCGGTGAGGCCCGCGTAGCGGGTCGCGTAGGTCGAACGCAATGCGTCGAGCCGAGCTTGTTGCTCGGGGCACGCCTCGCCGTCGTCTTGGGTGGGCACCGATACCGCCACGAGGCTCCCCGCGAGGAAGCTGTCGGGATGTTCGTCGGCGGCAGTGAGTGCCTCCGCGAAGGCGACGCACCGGTCTTGTGCGTCGCGGGCCTGCCACAAATCGAGCGCGGTTTGCAGCGGAGCGTTGATGCGATCGGACTGCTCGTTGGCGTGAAGATGGGCGGTGGCGGCGTGCCGGGCGGCGTAGGGAAGGGGGGACTTTTGCACGTTGACCCACGCGATCAGTCGATCGTGGCCAGCGTCGCCGAGCAATTCGACGGCGATCTTCGAGGCGAGTGTGCGGAGGCTAGGGTCGTCGATCAGTGGCCACAACTCGTTGGCGAAGTCTTGGTTATGCAGCGACGCCGGGTCCAGCGTGAGCGCGGCCTCGTAAGACTCGAGGGCGGCCTCGGCATTCTTTCGCGGACCCGTTGCCCGCAGTATCCGGCCCATCCTCCAGTGGAGTCCCGGCTCTTTGGGGTAAACCTCGAGCAACGGAGCCACAGTGATGCGCGCGGCCTCGTATTTCCCGCCGTCGATGAGGGCATCGATCGAAGTGAGGTTCGCTCTCAGTGCGCGTCGCGAGGTCTCGGCTGGATCCGGTTGGGGTGACGGCGTTGGATCGGCTGTCGGCGCGGCGTCGTCCGCTATCGGTGCGTCCGTGGGCGCTGTATCAGCGGTCGCC
>JAESSZ010000404.1 GCA_016763875.1 Nannocystaceae bacterium | reverse complement strand
GTCCTAGGCGTCGAGTCCAAAGGCTTTACCGAACGCCTCGGCCGCTTCGGGGTGCTTGTCTTGGTGGGCAAGGGCGCGACCAAGGGCGCCCCAAAGAGCGGCGTCCTGTGCCTTGGTCTCAAGTGCCTTGATCAGCAGGGTTTCCGCTTCGCCGAACTTATCTTGTTCGAAACGCAGACGCCCCAGGCCACCGGTTGCGTCCGGGTTGTTCGGTTGCTCCTTCAAGATCCGCATGTAGATCGCTTCGGCGTCCGAGACCCGGTTGTTGCGCAGTCGTGTGTCAGCCTCGGTGATCATGCTCGCAATGCGTGCTGCGGCTGCCTCGGCTGACTCCTTTTTTTCCGTGCAACCCACCGTCGGTAGCGTCAGGGCGCCGGCAACGAGGGCGGTGAGGATCGAACGCGAGACGGTGAGCTTCACAAAACTTGGTTACCACGGCGTCGCGGGTATGCACCAGCGCGGCGTCGCGATCCGGTGGCACCGCAACCGCCCAAGGAGGGCGTACGTGCCCTGGAACGACCCCGGAACGGGCTTGGGGCTATCGGCGCGGAAGCCAGCGACGTTGTCCGCCCCACAACGCCCATCCTCCACCGGGCCCCGCCACGCGCGCAAGCCCGAGCGCGACCAGACCGCGTCCGTCCACGACAAAGGTACTGTCGGAGCACATCGTCAGCTCAATCGGAGCGACGCGGTTGGCGTCAGGGATGATGATCGTCGCGTGGGCCGGTGCGCGTTGGGGTCTGCTCTCCCACGAGATGTCCACCGCCTTGACCGGGGTCGCATGTCCGCCGGGGTCACTCTGGAAGCCGCCTTCGATGGTGACAAATGGAAAACGCGCGTGGTGGATCCATGTGTGCCCGCCCGCGGCGTCGGCGATGAAGCACTGAAACCCGTGGTCGCTCGCGCCCCAGTCTCGGACGCCCCAAAAGTGCTGCCGCAAGGCGCTCGCCCGCACCGGGATCACCTCGTCTCCGAGCACGATGGTTCCGTGCATCGCGCCGAGTTGAACGTAGCCCCGGTTGGTCACACGTCGCACCGAGCGCAGCAGCGCGCGGTCCCACTGGGCCTCACCCAGGCGTGCCGCAAGGAGTTCGGGATCATCGTCACTCCCGGGTGTGTAGGGAGGGGCGGCGGCGACAAAGGTCAGATCGACGTTGCACCGGAGCAGCCCGTCTGTGCCCCCGCCCGCCACCGCGTCGATTCCTGGGCCCCCAGGCTGCAGCGGCGCGAGATGGCCGGTGTAGCGCAGCGACCACCGCGACAGCGGCACCAGGCAATCGAGGGTCATGCCACCCGCTCGCCACCGGTCGGTGGACGCACCGCGGTGCAGCAGTTGCCCGCCAGGGAGCGAGAACGCGACCCCATCCCGGAGCACGGTGAGCCACAGACGATTGGCATCGCGGCCAGGCAGCCACTCTAGACGCGCGACGATGCCGAGGCCGGGCTGCACGACGCTGAATGTGTAGTCCTCCGCAAACCGGCGGCGGCCATCCCACGCATGGGTGGCTTCGTCGCGTGGTTGCGGCGCGTGGGGTCGCGTGATGCGGCGGCGATGCTGAGTCACCACCCAGCGTGCGAGCGCCGACTTTGCGCCTCGTCGCAGCAAGCGTCCGACATCGCCCGTCGTGCCTTGCGGGGCGCGAGGCGCAGCAGAGTGCGCACGGCGGGTCTCATCGTCTTGCGATGCTTCGACGACGCCGTCTCGCTCGTCCGCGTCGTCTTGCCCCTGCACGACCGCACGATATCAGTGGCGGTGGACACGTCGAGGCGCTGCAGCTCAACTGACGAGCCAGTCGCGTGCGCTTCGCTCGTTCGCGAAACTCCGCAGCGGCACGATCGCCCGTGACGATGCCACCTGCGCGGCTGCGTGCACCGCTCCAGAACTTGCGAGGAACGCAATGCGACGCACGCCGTACGCGGGCGCGTGCTCTAGCAGACTGTTGGCGCACGCCACCGCGTGTGACTCGTAGCCCGCGACGTCTCGCAGATCGATCAGCAAGTTTGGGGGCACGGACTGGGATTCGCGCATCCTGGAAAATGCTTGCTCGATGATCGTCACCGTCAAGACACCACCGCCCTGCAGACGGAGCACCGCTTTGTCGTTGTCGTTGCACGCTTCGAGGCGCGAGGGTTGTTGCGTGTAGTGCACGAGGGGGCGGGGAGGGATCGATACCGGCTCGCTCGGTTCGCGCCGCACGGCGTCCACGCCGGGCAGCGTCGTCGGCCAACCACAAGCCAGAGTAGTCAGAGGTCGTGGCCTGTGCAACGAAACTCGTCGCCGCAACACGATTAACCTGACGCCGCGCGCCGCCCCCTTGTTTCACCCACGCCGTGCGTCGCAGGCGACTGCGACGGAACGTAGTTCGCAACCCGATAACCCGGGTTGCGAACGGTGCGCGTCAAATCGAGCCTCGCGGCGAGGCACCGCGCATGACCGCGCAGTGCCGCAGCGCTGCGATCAGCCCCCGGTGCTTGAGCCGGTTCCGTCCGCGCCAGTCGAGTCGGCGCCGCCGGAATCAGTGCCGCCGCCGGTGGTGCCCATACCGTCGTCGCCACCTCCGGTCGGGTCGTCGTCGCCGCCGCCCCCGCTGCCATCCGGTAGCGTCAACACGCCGAGACAGTCTGTCTCGTCACAGTCGATGCGGATCTGGACGGTCTTGCCCGCGCCGATAGGCTCTCCCAGGGGGAACTCGAGCTCATCGATCTCGCTGCCGTCTGGATCCGAGTAGGCGACATCGATGCGGTTGAGCAGCAGGCCGTTGATGCGCCGCATTTCGTCCGGCACTGCGACAAATCCGGTCCCGTGCGTGCAGTAGTCGAGCTCTTCGGAGTGAAGTTCGCCGATGCTTTGACCTATTGCCCGAACGTTGAAGGACTTGACCGCAGCGTCGTCGCACATGGTCTGAAAGCCCGACGCATTGTTGACGACGAGTGCCACCTCGATGATCGCGGGCGCTGGGCCGAGCTCGGCCTCAAGCGTGGTGGTATTGCCCTCTGAGACCGTGAGCGACTCGTCGGTGGTCGGATTTGCGAGGTTGTCGGCGATAGCGTCACCGTCGGCGTCGAGCGCTTCAACGAGGACCGTGTAGCTACCGGCTTTCACGCCGTCGAGCCGGACATCGTCGTCGTCGCACTGCGCGGTTTCGGTTTCGGTATCGTCGCCGTTGGTCAGCGTGACTCGCACCTGGGTCGCGGTCTGTGGACCACTGCTGAAGGGGTCGTCGCACGCGCTTCCCAGCAGCCAGTCGTAGGTGATCGTGACGCTTCCGTCGCCAGGATCTTTTGCGCATCCCGCGGTGGTCAGGCCGGTGGCCAGAGCAAGGGTGACAAGTCCGAGAGATTGGAGACGACTCGAGAGGTTCATGGGCAAGAAAGGCGGCTGTTTTGGAGACGATGACGGGGGACGATGAGGCCGGTCGTCGAAGCGACCGGAATTGCGAACGCATCGTTGGCTGCTTGTACCGCGGATGCAAGGTGGCCGGGCTTGGACGCACGGGAGCGGTGTGGTGTTCACCACGTTCGCGGGCCGAATACTCGCGTTTGCCAGAACTTTGCGCGGATGTCTGACATGTGACTACAACCGAACACACCTCATGCGTCCCGGATCTGTCATGTCGCTTCGAGGCCTTTGGGGCCTCGCCTTCGCCACTGCCCTGGTCTTGCCAGCCTCTGAAGCGGTTGGCGCCGACTCCCATCGGGAGCAACAACCCGGGCAGACGGAGGTCGAAGGGGACGAGC
>JAESSZ010000403.1 GCA_016763875.1 Nannocystaceae bacterium | reverse complement strand
TCTTGGAGGAATGCGGCGGTCTTGCGCAGAGCATCCACTGCGTCATCAAAGGCAACCATCGCGCCGAGGTCTTGGGGGGAGAGCTTCTCTGGTCGTCAGGTGGGATCAAGGCCGCTCATCGCGAGCACACATTTGAGAACTTCACCGCGCGAGGGCTGGCCAAAACCGTTCTCGTCACATACTCGCTGCAGTGATTCGAGATCGATCGCGTCTTTGTCTTCTTTGTCCCCGACGAGCGCGTGAAACACCTCCTCGGCCCGCATCCGAACGCCAGAACTATTCATGCGGGAGAACACCGCCCGCAGCGCCCCTACATCGTCCGTCTCGACGACGTATGCGGGGATCGAATAGTCGAGAATACGCTGCTGCGCGTCTTCGAGTTTGTCGATGTCGCTGTCTTCGAGATCCCTCTCGCGCAGCCATCGTCCCAATAGACGGAGATCTCCGAGCACCGAGAGCGGAATCGTTGCGACTCCCGAGGGATCTTCGGTGAAGGCCTGCTCTCGGGGGTTGAAGTACAGCTCCCAGCGTTTGTCGTCTCCGTGGTCTAGGTCGAGTAGCGTGGCCGCGAGCGCGGTCGTCCGCTGCTGTCCGTCCACCACCCACCAGGCATCGACCACCAAAGGGGCGTTCAAACGGGCGCTACCGACTGTGATCTCCTCTGCGGGTCCCTCTCGCTTCCAGAACAACAACGACCCGATCGGATAGCCTCGCCAAACACTATCGAACAAGGTCCGGACGTCCGCTCGCTTCCAACGCAGCGGGCGTTGAAACGAAGGGACACGTACGCCACCGTTCTTGACCTTTGCGATGAGCCCCTTCACCGTCACCGTTGTCGCCTCAGGGGGTCGCGATAGCGCCGCATAGGCGTTCTGTGTACGGACCGAAGACATCGCGAATATCCTAGCAGAACCCCGATAGGGCTGCTTTTTCGGTCGCCTTAACGGTTCTCAAAAGCGACCGCGGGACTGCTAGTCGTAGGTATTGCCGCCGACGAGGAGGTCAACGTGGAAGTGGTTGTCGTGGGCCGCGTTGTGTTCGGGGGTGAAGATGACGTTCCAAAGACCCAGTGCCCACAGCTGGTCGGTGAAGTCGTGCAGGATCTGACCGTACTCCGTGCTCGGGTTGGGATTGCCGTCCTCCCAATCTTCGAGCACCGTGATCTGTACGCCCGTGTCCAGGACGAAGCCGCCGATGTCGATAGCGTTGGCCAGACCGTGCTGCGAAATAGTCGTGGTGCCTGCAATCACCCGGCAGTTGTAGGTCCCGATATGTAGAATCTCGTCGATGCCCAAGCCTGCGGCGACCGCAGCGCTCCCCACCACCGAGACCGCCGCCTGGCAGCCAAGAAAAACCTCGCCCGGCTCGTCGCTCTCGATGTAGCGCAGCGCGACGCCGTTGACCGGGGTGTGTAGCAAGACCGGCTCGTCGATCTCACACTCGAGATCCGGGAACCCCTCCGGGCTGTCTGGCGTGTGGTCGACCGGCGTAAACACGGCTCCGAGGTCCATCAGCATTTGCTGGCACTCGGTCCTGGAAGTGCCCGCGTACAGCTCGGGTACGCACACTGCCGCGCTGGCGTTGGTGTTCATGTAGCGGTTGAAGCCAGCGCAAGCGTAGCCATCGCGGCAGCCATTGCCCGAGAGCAGCTCGGCATCACACTGCGACAAGCAGTAACCACCTGGGTCGAGTCCGACCTCAGCGCCGCTGACACAAAACGTCTCGGGGGCCTGCTCGATGTCCGGGCACAGGTCCGTGCACGCCATGGAGCATGTGCCACACGGAAACCCCTGCGAAGGCAGCACGCAAAACCCTCCCTCGAAGTCGCACTCGGAGTCACCCATGCACGGCGAGCCGACCCATGGGCCGGCCCACGCGGGACTGCAGTCGAACATTTCGCCGCCAGTTGTTGGGTCTGGCTCGGTGCTGCTGTCGTCGCTCGACGATCCGTCAACGTCCCCGGCCGAGGTGTCGTCCAACGAGCCGGTGGTGTCCATGAACGCCTCGTCGCTTCCGAGGCTGTCGCTCAGCAGGCCCTCGGTCGCGATGCCGTCGGTTGCCAGGCCGGCGCCACCACCATCGTCCGCGCATGAGGCCATCAACAGCGATCCTACGAGGGCGAGACGGCTCATCACCACAGCACAACGCCACACCCCACGCCGCAACGCAAGCGCGAACTCAGCCACGAAACGCCGCCGCGCCAAGGAACCGCACAGATTATCAAAAGTCGCGTAGTACCCCGCTGTAGGGTCACTGAGGATGAATACCGAGTACCAGAAGACCTGGGAGTTGTATGCGGCGTCGTGGAAAGCGGCGTCCGAGGCAGAGAGACGGGGGCTTTTCGACAAGAGCCTCGACTCGGCCTGCGTCTACAGCGATCCGATGACCAAGACCACGGGCTGGGACGCGCTTCTCCAGTACATGGCAGAGTTTCACAAGCAGATTCCCGGTGGCCACTTCGTGACGACGCGGTTCTTCGCCCACAATAACAAGAGCGCGGCGTGTTGGAACATGGTGACAGGGGACGGCACGGTTATCGGTGACGGGGTCAGTTTCGGGGAGTACAGCGATACGGGTAGACTGACCGCGATGACTGGGTTCTTTGAGCCGCCGCCGTCCTAGCACTGGGCAAACGTGAAGATGGACTACGCCAAGCAGATCCAGCGCGGTATCGACTACATCGAGGCGAACCTCGACTTCGATATCGAACTCGCAAAAGTGTCCAAACTGGCAGGGATTAGTCACTGGCACTTTCAGCGCATCTTCAAAGCCGTGACCGGCGAGACACTCAAGACCTACGTTCGGTCGCGGCGGTTGGCGAACTCGCTTGACGCCCTACTGACGACCGATGCGGGGATTCTTGAGATCTCGATCCGGGCCGGCTTCGAGTCGCAAGAGGCATTCACCCGCGCGTTCAAGCGTGCCTTCGATCTGACGCCCAACGCGTACCGGAAGCTCGGCGACAAGAGCCTCTTCCTGAAAAAGGTGCAGTTCGACACCGCGTACTTGCGCCACATCAACGCCAACGTTTCGCTACAGCCCGAGATCGAGACCCAGCCGCCGATGACCTTGGTCGGGTTGGCGACTCAGTTCTACAGCGTCGATTCCGAGAAGAACAACATTGGCGATCAGCTGCCCCAGTTGTGGGAGCGCTTCGTGCCGCGCCTTGGTGAGATCGCGGACACGGTTCCCGGGGTTTGCTACGGCTTGGTGCAGCAGGTTCGGGAGGATTCAGCGTTGCTGCAGTATCACGCGGCGATCGAGGTGACCCGCGTTGGGGAGCTGCCTGCCGACATGGTTAGCGTCGAAGTCCCTGGCGCAACTTATGCCCGATTTTGTCACGGCGGTCCGGCCAAGAGCATCGACCGCACAGTGAACTACATCTACTCAACCTGGCTTGCGCAGTCGGGCCGGCGGCACACTTACGCCGCGGACCTCGAGATCTACGGGCGTGCGTTTCACCCGACCGCCGAAGACTCGGTGATGTACTACGCGATTCCGATTTACTGACCCTATGCGCCCTCCCCAGCCGAACACAAAGAAGCCCCAAGTCTGGATGACCTGGGGCTTCTTGCCTAGATTCTGGTTCTACTCGCGCTAGACCTAGGGTTGCTCAGCCACGACCTGCATG
>JAESSZ010000037.1 GCA_016763875.1 Nannocystaceae bacterium | reverse complement strand
TTCGACTCGCGGCGCCTCCGCAGACGACCCCCTGGTAATCGCAGGGGTTTTTCTTATGTTGCCGAGCACGTGTTCGGCGATCCGGCCACGTGTTGGTCCGTGAACCCCTCAAGTAGCCGGCCGGTCGTACTGCTAGGAAACAGCAACTCGTATCCCCCAAGAGCCCCCTAGCAACTCTCCGGGAAGAGCCGAAGCTGATCCACTGCAACGCGAAGATCTCCACCGCCGTCACCGCGCTCGACGAGGTACATGAGAGGCTCGACTTGCTCCACGGAGATGATGGCTCCGCCAACGCCGGCCGCGTCACCCGAGATGATGTTGACCGAGTCGTTCAGCACGAACGGCAGCTCGTGCGAGCGAGCACCCGAGTAGAACGCCTCTCTGGTTGCCTCAAGGTCACTTGCCACGACTGGCATGTTGTCTGCCGTCGGCGGCGCCACGCAACCCAGCGCCAAGTTTCCAGCTATGACGCGGCCAACTTGCTGAGAGCCGACGACACCTCACCCCAGTCCGTCGGGGTGACGACCCTCTCCCACGACGCGGCCTCGCTTGACTGCTGCTCTCTCAGCGCGACCACGTCGATTTCGACGCCCTCACGGGTCCACCCGGCCTCGATGATGCGAACGCGCTCGTCCATCGCTCCGAGCACGTGTTCGCGGAACGAAGCAACCGCCTCGTCGAACTGCTCCACGGATGTCACCGCGTACATGTCGTCGTGCGCCCAAACCCGGTGGCCTTCGAGCTGGCGCCCTCGGTTGTCGCACCACGCGTGAACCCTGGCATCACTGCGCCACAAGCGAAGAAGAGGCCCTGCACGCAGATGCCCAGAGTCCAACGACCTGGCGTCCAGCCAACCCGTCGCTCGGTCCAACAGTTCCACAATCTCGTCACTCTCGGCATCACGACGAACAAGCGAACTCCAAATCGCGCGCGCTTCGGTTGTGGCCAAGTGTCGCGCAACGCTCTCGGGCACGGGGTCGTCCACGGTCAGGGGCACGATGCCCGCCAGGTCGTGGAACAGGCGGGCGACTTGATACTCCGCTCCGTGCTCGAACCCTTCTGGCGCCTGTTGGGCCTGCCACCCGAGTCTCTCGAACAACGAGCTGTCGTACTCAAAGAGGTCTTTCCCTCCAACGGTGACCCGGTACAATCCATCCGTCAGGCCGAACCAGTGGAGCGTCCGCCGTCCATCGGATTCCCAAGCTTCGATGTCATCGAGAGGCCGCAGCCGGAACTCGAATCCGATGTCGCCCACCGACACGGCCGGAGCATAGGCGAGACCCGCAACGTAGATGAAGGGCGCCCCAGAGTCCCCAGTCGTATGCCCGGTTGAGTGGGATTGAGCGGGGTTTGTTCGGCTTTCGATCCCGGCGCCTCCACTCGAGTGCCGGTCGTCAGTCCGAGCGATTCGTGTCTGGCGCCAAGCCGTAGTGCGGCGGCCCCCACAGCGGCAGGGTGTCGGCCCAGGAACGCGCGGCATCTTCGCCGTCTATGATCAAGCAACCAGCAGCCGAGTGCTCCATCAGACCGAGGACCGCGGGCGAGTACGCCACCTTCGCCCGAAAGCTCGTGAGGTTCTTGGCCGTCATGATCATCTTGACGTACCTATTTGATCCCCGGTGCCGCGCGACAACGACGACCGACTCGCACATACCCGCATACACTCCGAGGATGTAGACGTTCGTTTCCGGCCGAAAGTGCTTCGTACCCCGGGCCGTCCCCACGCCCCCTTCGCCGAACGCCCGTTCGTCCACGACGTTGGCAGCCACGCACCAACGAGACGATGCTGCTCCTCAGCATCGTCCGATACGGCCATATCGCAATGATAGCGAGATCCTGACGTCTGCGGCAGCCCGCGTCGGTCGAGCCGAAGCGCGAAGTCAAGCGGCCAACGCCGGGGACACGAGGCGAGCGAACTGGGCGGCCATGGTTTCCGCCACCTTAGGCGGAGGCCACCCGAGCGCCCGGGGCGTGCGTCGGGCATTGTCGGGGGCGATGTCGACCAACTCCGCCGAAGGTCTGCTGCGGGCAGCTGCTGCGAAAACCAGGCGTGAAGATCCCACGCGAGCTGGCCGTGCCGTACCTCGTCTGCCGCGATCGCTTCGAAGGCCTCCCGCACCTGGGGGTCCTCGGCTCGACGCGCCTGGTACCCGGCCACAATCGCGGCAAATGCCTCCCTCACGCACCCCTCGACGGCATTGTGCATCGCGACCGCGGCCAGGTGTTGCGGGTGCGGGTCGGCTCGCAGCGCAGGGACCTCGGCTCCGTGACGCAGGGCGAACCCCTCGAGCACGATGGCATGCCGCACTTCGTCGCCGGCCGCGACACGGCATCGATCGATCAGTGTGACGGGCGCACCACGTCGGCTCAGCCAGTGCGCGAGCTCTTCGAATGCTGCCACCGAGGCGCGCTCCAGGTGGGCATGGACCGCCAACCAGCTCGCCGTCGAGTCCACGGCCAACGTCGCCTCCGCGTGGCCCAGCGGGCGGCGGCCGGTGCAGAACCCCGGCCCCGTAGTCTCCGCCCTGCACACGATGGTCACGGCAGTGGTGCCAGGTTCCCAGGGGTCCTCACCGGATGCAGCCGACGCCTCGCACGAGGTGATTTCGTCGACCATCGAGATGCCCTCCTCCAACTCCAGCAGAGCGAGGCACGCGGACTCACAGAGCTCTTCGGGGGAGTCTCCGCGGACAGCGGTCAGCATGGCCTGAGTCAGGGCGCGGTCGATCTCGTACTCGCGTGTGACATCCGCGGCATTACCGCAACAGCCACCCAGGGCGACACCAAGCACCGCGACTGCGACGCGGTGCAGAGTCAGAGACGAACTTGGGCAGGCGTCGCGGTCGATCCGGGGCGTGCTGGGCATGGGCATCCGACCCTATAGTGCCCCGCGGCGCGGCATCGATCACTGCGAAACAACACAGTCGTCGAACGGTACGCGCGGGCTACCGTGCGGATGTTCGTCGCCCAGCTCGAGTGGTCCTTCTCAGCGCTTTCGCGTCGTAAATCCGCTCCAGTGCGGCCATGGGTAGCGTATCGAGGTGTCGGACGAGC
>JAESSZ010000402.1 GCA_016763875.1 Nannocystaceae bacterium | reverse complement strand
TTTTTGCGGGTGGACTGTTCACGCTCGATGGTCACCCAGGAAAAACGCTCGACCGCACCTACCTGCTGACCCACGTGACGCACCGCGCCGACTGCCCAGAGGCAGACCTGCGCGCCGGAGGTAGCGTGGCCGGAGTCAACTACGGTAACCGCATCGAGGCCATCGACGCGGAGGTCGCCTACCGGCCCGCGCGCCGAAAAAAACCTCAGGCCTACGGTCACCAGACCGCGACGGTCGTCGGGCCTCCTGGCGAGGAGATCCACACGGACGCCTTGGGCCGGATCCAAGTTTGGATGCACTGGGACCGCAGCGGAGCCGAGGCTCCCCTGGACAACACGTGCTGGCTGCGTGTCGCCCAACCGCTGGCCGGCCCGGGATTCGGCACGATGTTCTTGCCCCGGGTTGGCATGCAGGTCCTGGTCTCGTTCGTCGACGGTGACCCAGACCGACCCGTGTGTGTGGGCTGTCTGTACGACGGGGCAAACGCGCCTCCGTACGCGCTGCCGGAAGAACGCACCAAGACCACGATCAAGACGCGCAGTACCCCAGGGGGCGACGGCTTCAACGAGCTGCGATTCGAGGATGCCAAGGGTAGTGAGCAGGTCTACCTGCACGCGCAGCGTAACCTCGACGAGCAGGTGGGGTCCGCACACTCGACCAACGTTGGCGCCTCGCAGTCGCTGTCGGTTGGCACCGATCAGACCACCAAGGTGGGAGCCGACCGCAACATCACGGTGCAGGGCAACCAGTCGGTGCGCATCGAGTCGCAACCCAAGGGGGGCGGCGTACCGGGAACGGGGCTATCGACCTTCGTCGTTGGCAACATCGAGACGGAGTCCAAGATGGGCTACACGCTCACAGCGCCGAACGAGATTCGCCTGGTGTGCGGTGAAACGAAAATCGAGATGACGCCCGTGGGCATCACTCTGACCGCGGCCGGCGGCGCGGTGCTCAAGCTGGACGCCGCCGTGATGCTCACGGCGGCGGGTAAAGCCGCGCAACTCGCCATAGCACAAGACGGAAAAGCCGCGCTCTCGTCGAGTTTGTTGAAGGGAAAGCTCTCTGTCGACAGCGTCGTGAAGTTGTCCAGTATGGCGGGGGCAACCGCGGTGCTCGACGACAAGGTCACGACCACGGCGGCTGGCGGCGCGAAACTCGAGCTATCGGCCGACGCCACCCTATCGGGAGCGAACTCGTCCATCGAATCTTCGGGCGCGCGCGTCGCCCTCGATGCCGACGTCGACGTCTACGGTTCCGAGGTCCGCGTGCACTCGATCAACGGCTCGGTCAAGGCGGACGCGTTCGGCGTCAAGGTCTCCGGTACCGACGTCAAGGTCATCGGCAACGCCATTGTGACCGTCGTGGCGCCTATCGTGAAGGTCAACTAGTGTCCCACGCCGCGGCGATCGAGGCTCTCGCGGATCGCATGCGTGGCTTCGTGCGTCGGCAGGACTGCCGCCTGCTGCATATCGTCGCGCCGCCTGAGCTTCGACGTGGCGTCCTACAGACGGTGATGGCGGCCGAGCACGGGGCCGACAATACCGCGTCGTTTGTGCGGTTCGAGCAACCCTATGCAACTCAGCTGCCCGGCTGGAAGTTGCGAAGCACCAACGCCCGGGAGCAACACGACGCCCGCCGAGACGGGGCCGAACCACCGATCGCCGAGCTGCCCACGGCGCCCGACGCCAGCGACGCTCTGGTCGCCTTTGCCCAGCAGGTGTGGCAACTGCTCGAGTTTCGACCGCCACAGACCGAGGGCCTGGTCGTCGTGCTCGCCCCCAAGTCGGTCGATGGCGCTCGCACCTGGGCCGCCGATGTGTCCCGGATGGTCTTTGGACCCTCGCTGTCCGAGGTGCGCTTTGTCGTGGTGGATATTGGACCCGCAACCATCGACGCTGTGGTGCTCAAGTTAGCGGACGCCGCCGACACGATCACGCTGAAAGTCCCAGAAAACGCCGCAGCAGACGCACTCGCCCAGCAGCTCGCGGGGGGCGGCGGGGCGGCGCCCAACAACGTGACGCCGCCAGCTCGTCCCGACGTTATCAGCGGCCCGATGGGCGATGAGGCGAAGCGCCGCGTGGCGATCGGCGAAAAAGTCCTCGCCGCCGCGCTCGCGATGGGCACCGGTGACGCCGTCGCCTCGGTCACGGCACAACGCGAGGCTCGCGATCTGTGCCAGGCCGCCGGTTGGCGTGAAGACGCGGCCCAAATGGAGCTCGTGCTCGGCGGACACCTCATGGCGGCGGGCCAACCAAAGGCCGCGGAGAGCAGTTTTGCTCGCGCGCTGGATTCGGCTCGAGAGGCGGAGCTCCCCAACAAGGTAGCAAACGCGGGCTTCGCCGTGGGGGCCGTGCGCCTCGCAACAGGACAACGGCACACGGCGCTCGTCGCATACGCTGAAGCCGCGGTCGCAGCCGAGCAGTCCGGAGAGCCGATACTCGCGATCGAAGGCAACCGTCTTGCCGGCCAGGCTGCCGCGGACATCAAGATGGAGCCGCAAGCGATCACTTTCTTCACGCGCGCGGTGAAGCTGGCCGAAGCCGCGCCCCCCGAAGTCGTTTCGCGGACATCGGCGGCCCAAGCCGCCAGGGGGCTCGCCACGATCTGCAGCAAACGTCGGCTGCATGATCGCGCGGCAGAGCTCACCGCTCAGGCGGAGCGTTTCGAGACTCCGGTAGCGCCCAAAGAGCCCGAGCCCGAGCCCGCACCGGAAGAAACAATCTTCGAGCCCATCGCCTCGCTGCCTCCCAGCAAACCTGCCGATGTCGAGACGCCGAGCGGACCGGTCAGCCTGATGCAGCTCGGTGCCGAAAGCGACGAGGGCGAACCTGAGGAAGGTCGTCCGGCGGATGCAGACCCGCCCAGCGAGGACCCCTCCCAATCCGTCCCGCTGTTCGACCCCGACCTTTCGATCCCACCGCCGGACCTTCTGGCTCCGCCGCTCTTGGTTGCGGGCCCGCCCGATCTTGAGCTCTCGATCATCGCAACGCCGCCCCCGACGCTGCACATTGCGCCTGCCGATGGCGTTGGCGCCGCCACGCCCGAAGACTTCGGCGAGGGCACCAGCCTGCTGACCCTCGACGAGATCTCGTCCCTGCATTGGGGAGACAATGCGGCGGACTCGATGGACGGCGTTCGACCGTGGACCCCGGACGAGATCGGCGTGCTGCAGCGAGCGGTCAACGACGCGCTCGAACCCGAGGCGACCACCATGCTCTCGATCGAGGAGCTGGCGGCCCTGCGGGGCGAGCAGCGTAAGGTCGAACGTCCGCAACCCGCTGCCGTCGCGCGCCACGAGGCCCTGGCGGATCAGGAGATTACCGGTTTGGAGGCTGTCGAGCCTACCGAGGCCGTCGAGCCATCGGAGGCCGTCGAGCCTCCAGATGTCACGATGCCCCCGCCGCCGTCCAGCGAGGCCTTTGACCCCGACGAGGTCACGGTGTTCTCGCTCGATGAGGTCGCCAAAATGCGCAAGGCACTCCAGACCGACGACGACGAGCAGTAGCGCGTCGCGTCAGTCTGACATCAGTCGGAGAACGATATCCCGCAAGCGATCTCGGTGG
>JAESSZ010000036.1 GCA_016763875.1 Nannocystaceae bacterium | reverse complement strand
TCGGTGGTGGGGGCGCGGTCGGCTTGCTTCCGCAGCGTCTCGACTTCTTGCTCAAGTGCGTCCAGACGCGTCCGAAGTGCCGCCATGTCTTGGCGTGTGGGGGCGTCCGGATTTTCAGGCTTTGAGGCTGGCGGGGGCGAGCGGTCGGTGGCCGCCTCGGTCACACTGTCGGGTGACGCCTCGGACGGCTCAGACGGCGGCGTATCAGGAGCCGCGTCTGCCACGCGTGGCAGGCCCATTACGATCGTGATGCACGCGAGTGCGCTGATACGAGAGTAGGTCACCGTGACGCGGGCGAAGCCTACACGAAACGACCTCGAAGCGGTCCCACGCCGAGGCCTCGGCGCGCTACTGTGGCCTCCAACGGTGACGATGTTGCCCCGTGTCTCTTTTGCGCTTCTCGCATTATTGTCGCCGCTGCCGGTCGGGTTGGCGGCATGTGGCGAGCCGAGCAACGCTGAGAGCACGTCTTGCGACACGGTGATCTGGGGGCGCGCGCACCGATCCGGCGCGTCGCTCTCGGTCATCGGCAGTTGGGACGACTGGACCACGCCCGTGGCCATGGCGCGGTTCTCGAAGGATCCAGGTTGGCAGCTGGCCCACCTCGAACTTGCGGCGGGGGACTACGGCTATCTGGTCCTCGAGGAAGGTGCGGGCCGAATCGATGCATTCAACGGTCTGACCACGTTCCGCGACAGCGACGCACAGGAGGTGTCGCTGCTCCGCGTCGCGGGGTGCGAGCAACCACGCGCGGTGGTGGTGTCGGCAACGCGAGTTGACCCGTTTGCGCTCGATCTTCGGCTCGAATTCACACGGTCTGCTGCTGGCGCGGCTATCGATCTCGACTCGATACAGGCCACCGACCTCGACGGAGTCGTGACGGTTCTCAGCAGTGCCGCCGATGAGATGGACAGCGAGGCGAACTCCGCGACGGTGCGCGTCCGGCTGGGTACTCCGGGCAAGCACACGTTCGCGCTGTCGTTTCAAGACGGCGATGCGGTGGCAACGCCTCCGGTCACGGTTGCCGCCTGGGCCGATCCGGTGGCGCCCACATGGCAGGACGGCATCGTGTACCAGGTGGTGGTGGATCGCTTCGCGGGTGACGACGGTGCCGCGCTCGACAAGCCCGTGACGCCGGGATCACGGGCAGGGGGCACACTGGGCGGGGTCACGGCGGCGCTACGCGACGGTACGTTTGCCGCGTTGGGGGTGAGCGCGTTGTGGCTGTCGCCCGTGTACGTCAATCCCATCGAGGCTCGCGCCGGTCGTGCCGACGACCACATGTACGAGGGCTACCACGGGTACTGGCCGCTGGCCTCGCGTGGGGTGGAGCCCAGGATCGGCGGAGAGGCAGCGCTGCACGAGCTGGTGGCCGAGGCCCATGCGCAAGGCGTGCGCGTGCTGTTGGATCTGGTCCCCAATCATCTCTACGAAGACAATCCCCGGGTCGCGCAGGGGCGGGCCGAAGGGTGGTTTCACGAACACGATACGCCGTGCGTGTGCGGATCGGCGAGTTGTCCGTGGTCGAGTTTTATTTTGACGTGCTGGTTCACCGACTACCTGCCGGACCTCCGCTTCGAGAACGCGGCGGTGATGTCGATGGTGGTCGAGGATGCGGTGTGGTGGCAGCAGACGTTCGACACCGACGGATTCCGGATCGACGCCGTGCCCATGATGCCGCGCGCCGCAACGCGTCGCATCGCCCACGCACTGCGAGAGGTGACCGCGCCGAGAGACAGCGCGTTCACGATCGGCGAGATCTTCACTGGGTCCGGTCGTGGGGGAACGGAGGGCTTGCGGTACTACCTTGGACCGGATGGGCTCGACAGCGCCTTCGATTTTCCGCTGATGTGGGCGCTGCGAGACGTTGTCGCGCACGGCACCGGAAGCTTCGCGAGCATCGAGTCTAGTTTGGCCTACACCGAAGCCGCGTTGGCCGGCTCGGGGGCCGAGATGCAGCTCGGTCGCATGATCGGTAATCACGACGTGACGCGGTTCGCGTCGGAGAGCGCGGGCGATGCCACGCGCGATGGTTGGGACGATCCTCCGCCGCAGTCGAGCACGGCACACGTCTATGCGCGTCAACGCCTGGCGCTAGGTTTGGTGCTGACGTTGCCCGGGCTGCCTGTCCTATACTACGGGGACGAACTCGGGCTCGCGGGCGCCTCTGACCCCGACAATCGGCGCGTGATGCCGGCCGGATCTGCGTTGTCGCCAGAGCAGAGCGCCCTGTTGATGTCGGTGCGCCGCCTTGCTCAGCTCAGGCGTTGTGTCCCTGCCTTGCGTCGCGGAAGCCGTCGTGGCTTGCTCGCGACCGACCAACACTTCGCCTTTGTGCGCGATTGGGGCGATGGCGCTCCGGCCGTGATCGTCGCGTCGAATGCCGCTGTGGAGACGGTGGTTGTGGTGCCGCTGGCCGGTGTTGTACCCGCGGGTCGCTACGTGGACGCGCTCGGGGCCGCTGCGCTCGAGGTCGGTGAGGGCGCTACGGAGGTCGTGTCGCCCGCACTCGGTTTGGCGGTGTATCTGCCCGCCGGACACGTCTGCCTTTGAGCGTCCGGCTGAGTCATCGACGGCGTTCTAGCTGCGGCGGACCAGGAATCGGACGAGCGGCACGGCGTACAACGTGGTTGAGAGCAGGGCGAGTCCCGCCGCGGTGGAGCCGAGGACCGTGACCAGAAAACCCGTGGCGTTGGGGATCCACGGATTGACTGCCGTGACCGTGCCGAGCCAGGGCGCGAACATGACACCGATTGCCATGACGGACGCGCCGAGAAGATTGAGCAACAGGCCCCAGGTTCGCCCTCGTCCGACGGCGACGGTGCCCGCGACGAGCGATACGGAGCCGGCTCCCATCGCGAGCGCGACCGCGGGGGACTGCGATGGTGCCAGCGCAAAGATGACCGCAGGAACCAATGCCGCGCCCGCGAGTGCGGTCGAGGCTGCGTGTCGCAACGAGACGCTCCGCGGAATCGTAAGCAGCAGGCCGAGGGCGGCCGCACTTGCGATGACGCCACCGGTACACGTCAGCAAGCTGGTGTCGGCCGCGACAGAGGATGGGGCAAACACGGCGAGAGCGAGTGAGGACCGCACCCACAACCCGAGCGAGAACCCCGTGAGGCCAACGCCGACCGCGCTAGCCCAAGACGCCCCGCGCCACAGCACCACGGCGAGCACCGCGTACACCAGACTGCCGCCGAGGCCCGCGATGGCCCATCCCGCGTCACCGGGCAGATACCCCGCCGACAGCGCGCAACCCGCTAGCGACAGCAGGCCGAGAGAGACGGCGTTGGTCCGATAGCTCCAGTGCATCGGGCGTACGAACGCGTCGCCGACGGCAAAGATTCATGCGTCGGAAAATGCAGGGGCGGCGGCCGGGGTGCGATACGCTGCTTGGGTTGTTCAAGCAGCGCAGATGGGTCGTGGTCGTCGGTGCGG
>JAESSZ010000401.1 GCA_016763875.1 Nannocystaceae bacterium | reverse complement strand
GTGGGAAGAGTGCATGTCGGACTGCCTGTTTTTCATGGCTCTCTTCGACGACGTGCCCGAGTGCGACGCTGCGATGGAAGGACTCATCGAGTGCTTGGGTGCATTGGACTCTTGCCCAGGGACGCTAACTCCCGAATGCATGGCGTTCGAGGAGCTACTCGACACTGAGTGCGACGATGGATGCTCCGCGATCTGGGGGTGCTCGGAGGACTACTCCTCCTGCGCGGTGCAAACGGAGTGCGCGGGCGTTGTTCGGCTGCTCAGCTGTGATGACGAGGTTTGCACATGCACCGAAGATGACGCGGTGACCGGGCAGTGCGACGCGGTTGGCGTTTGTATGAATATCGTCGGGTGGTCAATGGGGGGCGTCGGTGATCCACTCAATGAGATCAGGCTGTCTTGCTGCGGGTGGGAGCCAATAGATTGGACGCAGTAGGTTACAGCGTTGGTCGGGCTGCGTTCAGGCGGTCGTGTTCCGTCGGTGCAGAGACCGGCGAAGCAACGAGCAAGATCGCGGACCCACGAGGCACCCGTGGCCAGGCCGTCAGCCCCGCGATACGGACCTCCGCCGACTCCCGCCGTTGCGCCAATGAAGGCCGGCTCACTCGCGCGGCTCAGGCACCCCGAATGCGGTCGCGCTGCGGACGCACCGGCATAACCCGCCCAGCGGTCCGAGTCTGCTTCCCGCCCGCAAGCTTGTCGCAAGACAGACCGGTCGACTGCCTGGAACTGCAGTGACGGTTGCTTATCGGCCCACGCGGTGGGGCTGAGACGCACGCGAGCGGTCGATCTCAGGAGAGGTATGCTGCGGCGACGGTGAGCAAGCAATCCCTACTCCACGCTCGGCGTGCATCTCGCGGCACGAGGTCGATGCGCAACGGTGTCCTGCTCAACTGGGCCATCGCCGTTGGGCTCTTGTCCGCAAGTGTGTCGTTGACCGCATGCGATACCAAGGGGCGTTCGACCGAGGTGCCTGCGGCGGCGAGTACGAGTGTCATCTCGCTGCAGGACATTGACTGCCAAAGTTGCGGCGAAAAACTCGCGGCAGCGCTTGGGGAGCAGGCCGGGGTCTACGCCGCTTCGTTCGATCGCAAGCTCGCTGAGTTGACCGTGCAGTACGACGCCGCCCAAGCGCAACCGGCCGACTTCACCGCCAAAGCAGAGACGTTTGGCTACGTGGCGGTCGAGGGGGCGGGCCACGGGCGGTATCTCGAGCAGGTCGAGTTCGGCCCCGAGATGGACTTCAAGAAGATAGCCAGCGCAGGCGAAGCGGTGCAACTCGACCAGCACCTGGCCTCGGGCAAGGTCACTGTGTTCGACTTCTATGCTGAGTGGTGCAAGCCATGCCGCGAAGTCGATCGCCACATGAAAGGCGTGCTCGCGGCCAATCCTGATGTCGCCCTTCGAAAGCTCGACATCATCGACTGGGACAGCGAGCTCGCGGCCCTGTACCTCAACGGCGTTGAGGGGTTGCCGTATGTTGTTGTCTTTGGGCCCAACGGAAAAAAAGTCGCGTCGATCTCAGGGCTCGACCTCGACCGGCTCGACGCGGCCATCGAAAAGGGGCGTTCTCGATGAGGTTCAGGCGCTCCAGCATCGCGATCAGCATCGCGATTGGCATCGGTAGCTACGTCGGTGGCGGGCCCGTTGCGCTCGCTGGTCCGTGAGCGGGTTGAAGCAACCCCAACCTCCCGGGTGGAGGTACGACCATCACACAAAAGCCCATGGACAAGGGCCGTATCCGCGTCGGCCTGTCGATGATCGGCTCGTTCATCCGTGCCTCCCACACGGTTGACCCCGGCCAGCAAGAACCAGGCGTTGCCGCGCAACGCCAACCAGCCGAACACGAGTTGAGCATCGGCGCGATGGAGTGGAGCCTGGACGCTCAGGTCGGCTTGCATGAACGTTTCGCGATCGAGATCTTGCTGCCGATCCGCGCGACGATTATCGACGCGACCTTCAACGACGCCGCGGGAGACGAGCTCGAGGGCTTCCAGAGCATCCACCATCGCGATGAAACGATCTCAGGCGTTGGGGACCTGGTGCTCTCCGGTCGCATTGCGCTCGTGCTTCCAAAGAACGTGCCGCGCTGGACGCTGTTTGTGCGTGCGGGGATGTCCCAACCCACCGGTGGCATTGAACCCGATCCGTTTATCGAAGGCGAAGGCGGCCATCGGCACCAGCACATGTTTTTTGGGTCCGGGACCTACGATCCTGTGCTTGGGCTCGATACCAACGTCGCGTTTGATCGCTGGTCGTTGGTCGCTTGGACGACGACGCGCGCGGCTTTGTATGCCAACCGTTTTGGGTACCGTGGCAGCACGGTTGTGGCCGGGGGCGCGGGCGCTCAGTCGAGGTTTGGACTCAAGCGTTGGGCGTTTCTGGTTCAACCCGAGGTGTACTTCGAGACCCCCGCGGTTTGGAGCGGTGCCGAAGCAAAAAACAGCGGCCGGCTCAGTCTGATCGCCACGGCCGGGGTCTTCGCGACGCCCGCGGAGGGGTGGCAGCTTTATGCGCTGGCGAAGATCCCCTACTACACGGCGACTCGGGGCGGTCAGTTGCGGTGGCCGGTCGTGGGCGTGCTTGGCTTCGCCCGGTGGTTCGACTTGGGTGGCCACGCGCACTAGACGCACCTGGTTCCGAACTAGCGTCCGATCCGTTTCAGGACCTGGCTCACGCGTCGGAACCCGCGGTCAAAACAGCCAGATCGCGCACTTCACGCCAAGTGCAGGGACCCCTCGAATCGGCTGTGGGAGCGCTCGGAACTCAGTTCCGACACGTTGCCGGAACCCGTCGACCAGGCTCTCAGGGGGCCGTACGGGCCAATTGGCCAGCTGGACAGGCCGGGGCAAAGCAGCTAAATCCAATTGTGCTGCAGTAGGGGGCGACTTTACGACCTCCGCTGCTGCACGAACTCATTCGGGAAAAAGACAGATGGCAGAAGGTACAGTCAAACGGTTAACGGACAAGGGCTTTGGATTCATCGACATGGGAACAGGGAAAGACATGTTCTTTCACATGTCGAATCTCGAAGGCGTCCGGTTCGAGGATTTGCGCGAGGGCCAGAAAGTGACCTTCACCGAAGGTGAAGGACCCAAGGGTCCACGGGCCGAGAACGTTCGCCCGGTCTAAGGCAGTCCGGACATAACCTCGTGTGGCCTCGCCCGTCGCGCTGTGAAGCGGCCGACACTTGGGGCTACACACTAAGAAGAGAGCCTGGTCCTGTGACCAGGCTCTTTTTGCGTTTGGGTCCCTCGGCAGTCTCAGGCGACCTGGAGCGATCGTGGTGTGGGGACACTGCGGGCGCCGTCGTTGACGGACACGATGACAGCTCCCATCGGGCGTCCACTCTCCTGCTCCGCGTGGGCATCGGCGACGCGTGCCAGGGAGTAGCGTGCGGCGATCACCGGCCGTATCACGCCCTGTGCCAGCAACTCGGCGACGTCGTTGCTTAGCGCCTGGTTGCCGAGCACGACGGTCGCAGCGGCCTTGCGCCCACCGAGCACCGCGGTAAGCAGCATTTGCCATAGGACCAACAGGTTCAAGTAGACGGTGACGTAGCGCCCCGTGTCGGTCAGCGAGCCTTTGGCGGCGCGGAATCCATTGCCGGAGACGGTGTCGAAGATGACATCGTAGGTCTCGCCGTTTTTCGTGTAGTCCTCGCGTTCGTAGTCGATGACCGCATTGGCGCCGAGTTCAGTCAGCACTGCCGCGTTGCGACCGCTGCCCACGCCAGTCACGTGTGCACCAAGATGGCGGGCGATCTGCACCGCGAAACGTCCGACGCCTCCAGACGCGCCGACGATGAGCACCCTGTCTCCGGCTTGGACACGGGCGACGTCTCGCAGAAACGCAAGCGCCGTTGCAGCACCGTAAGGCACGGCCGCGGCCTCCTCGTATCCGACGCCGGCCGGTATCTTCGCGAGCGGCCCATCCTCCTTGGCCACGAGGTACTCCGCGTGGGCACTGTTGTCGCAGCTCCCAAACACGTCGTCGCCGACTGACCAGCGCGTCACCCCTTCGCCCACTGCCACGATGCGACCGGCGAACATGGTGCCCGGGACGGGGTTGCGGGGTCTCAGCAGGCCAAACATCAGCCGACCCACGACCGCGGTGACACCGGGGAAGTCTGCGGCGCGCAGGCGCCGGTCACCCTCGGTCACCGGGCTCGCGTGAACCCGTATGAGGACCTGCTCAGGGCCCGCAGTGGGCGTTTCGACCTCTTGGACGTGGAGGACCTCAGCGGAGCCGTACTGCGTGTGGGTTGCTGCTTTCATCGTGCTCTCGGTATAGCCATGCAACG
>JAESSZ010000400.1 GCA_016763875.1 Nannocystaceae bacterium | reverse complement strand
TCGGCGTCTTGCAGCACCCACCCTCGCGCGTTGGCGAGATTGGAGCGCTGGGTCGCCGTGCCGCCATGTCGATCCAGTTGAGCCTGTGCGTTGCGAGCCCATCGCATCGCATCTTTGGGCCGATGGGCCTCGCCGATCAACGAGACAAGCAAGAGTGAGGCGGCGAACTGCTCCGCCTGGTGGTCGGCTGCCTGGGCGAGCCACACGGCCTCTTCGAGCAATGGCTCTGCGACATTGAGCCGGCCCAAGCCCTGCTGCACCTGCCCCAGCGCTCGCGAAGCCTCGGCAGTCAGCGGCGCATAGCCAAGTTCAGTCGCGTCGTCCAAGGCGGTTTGAGCGACGGGCACTGCCTGCTCCAGAAGTCGGGTGCGTACATGGGCGTGCACATCAGCCAGACCACGGCGCACACGCGCAACCTGCTCGGCCGTAGTCCCTTCGGGCAGTGCAAGCGCAAGCGGCACCGCCTCGAGGCAAGACTCAACGTTGTCGAGTCGCTCAACCGCGCCCACGGCATGTTCCATCGCGACCGAGTCCCCGCGGTGCAGCACGTCAACCAACGCGTTGATGTCCAACAGTCGTCGGTCGAGGCATGCCAGAGCCCCCAAGCCCCGAGACGTGTCCGCCCGATGCGCGGCGCGACAAGCACCTCTGTGTGCGACCGCCCAGCGACTGGCGTAGTCGTCCAACGCCGCGAAGGCTTGCGACTGCCCCTGCACCACGAACGGCACATCACTCGATGCAAACACCTCTTCAAGCGAGGAGCGCCGCCCTTCGTCCCAGATGTCGTCGAGGAACCGACGGCTGTCACTGCACGGGTCACTCGGCTGCCCCCCGTTGAGCCCAGACCACGCCAGACCAGTGGCGACGAACCCCGCGACGAGCTGCCATCCCACCGTCTTTCGTCGTCGTTGCAGTCGAGCGATGAGGACGTCCATGGACGCGTGTCGCCCGGACGCATCGGCCGACAGTCCCGCGACGAGAGTCGGTACCAGCCAGCGCGGGATTCCTTGGGGGCTAAAGCCGCCGCGCTCGATCGCTGCTAGCAGCGCCGCGAGCGTCCCACCGCCGTACGGCCGGTGGCCACTCAGCGCCTCCCACAACGAAACACAGAAGCTGAACTGATCGGAACGAGCGTCGGCCCGCTCCCCTCGGAGTTGCTCGGGAGCCATGTACGCGGGCGTACCGATCAACGCCCCCGTACGAGTCTGGCCGAGTTCGGCCTCCTGCGACTCGACAGACTGCGAGTGCGACGGTTGTGGATCGGCGACGCCGCTCACCAAGCCGAAGTCCGTGACGTACACCCGGTTGTCCACCCCAACCAATACGTTCTCGGGCTTGAAGTCCCGATGCACCATGCCTTGCGCATGCGCGGCGGCGAGACCAGCCGCGGCTCGTCGATAGACGGTCAGGATCTCAGCGACGCTACGCGTGGCACTGTCGCACCAGCCCCGAAGCGTCGTACCTTCGATGAACGCCATCGCGATGTACGGATGACCGTCGTGCACGCCGATGTCGTGCACCGCGACGACGTTGGGATGAGACACCGTCGCCATTGCGCGCGCCTCACGGAGCAGGCGAGCACGAGGATCGTCGAGACTGCCAACGTCCGCGTTGAGGAACTTCAGCGCCACCTTTCGATTCAGCCCAGGATCGTAGGCGGCATAGACCTCGCCCATTGCCCCGCGCCCGATTGAGGTGATTATGGTGAAACGATCGACCGCGGTGCCTCGGGTCAAGCGGACAGCACCGGCCGAGTGGGGAACGGTCGCCGGGGAACTCATGACAGGCGCCGTGGAGTCCCCCGCCGCGCCTGCCTCGCCCGTCGCAGTGCCCCCGTGCCCACTCGCGGCAAGAGCGACCAGGGCGCGGCATTCGTCGCAAACATCGATGTGCTCGGTCAGCGCCGCGACCGCGTCCGAGCCCAGCTCTCCGCGCGCAAACGCCAACGCCGTCGCCTCGTCTATGCACCCCACGCGCACTGACGGTTAGCGCAAGGCTGCGGCGACGGCAATCACGTATGATGTCGGCCTGTCGCACCGGACGCCAGACGTTGTGGATACTGCGCCGTTCTGGGCGGCCGTCGGACCCCGTGAGGGCGAGCACAGGCCGATCGACGAGCGCCTAGCGCAGATGGTCGTGGAGGGAGCCACCGCCTATCCGGAGCTGGCCGTCGACCCAGCGACGTACCTCGCGTACCTCGGCGAGCGCACTCGCGCCATTGATCCGCACACGTTCTTGGCGCGGGTTGACGCCGCCGAGTTGTACCTCGTGGTCGCGTGCAATCGCGCCGACTTGCCCGCGCAGCAAACGTTCGAGCGCACGTACTTCGACGAGGTTCGAGTCGGCGCCTCGCGCCTTGCCTGCGTACCGGACGAACTCGACGAGATCCGCCAGGGGGTACGAACGGCGCTCTTTAGTCCGGACGACGACGGGCGCGCGAAGCTTCTAGGGCTTGCCGGACGCGGGAACTTGCGTGCACTGATTCGGCTGATCGCGCTACGCACTGGCATCTCGTTGCGCCGCAAACGCAAGGACGTGTCCTCGGGCACAGAGGACCGGTTGCTCAACATCGTCGATGTTGGTCCAACCCCTTCCCTAGCCCTGGTCAAGCACGAGCACCGGGCTCGCTTCCGAGAGGCGCTCCAGGCTGCGCTCGCGACCCTCGATGCCCGACAGCGGACGCTCATGCGCCTGCATGAGCTGGACGGTGTATCCCACGCCCGTCTGGCGACGATGTATCACGTCGATCGCTCGACCGTGACGCGCTGGCTCGCCCGCGCTCGCACCGATGTTCTCACCGAGACCCGCCGCCAACTGACGCAGCTGTACGGCGTGGCCTATAGCGACTTCGACAGTTTCGTCGACGTCATCCGCAGCGATTTTACGACCAGCGTCTACCGCATGCTCGGCGAGTAGACCGGTCCGGCGGGCACGGTGCCTGGGTTGAGCGACGGGTCGCATCACGATTCGGTCGGCACAACGTAGGGCTGCAAGCGTGCACGAAGCTCATCGGGGATCACTGTCGATGCGTTCGCGGCGTAGTCGTACCAAACGATCGTGCCATCACCCCGGGCGGCGGTCGCACCCAGCGCCTGACTGTCCACGCGGTACGCCATCGTGAAGCTCTTCGTTCCGATACGACTAAGCGTCGCGTGGGCGGTCACCGTGTCGGGATACACGACCGGCTGTACGAAGTTGCAACTCGTCCGTGCGAGGATCGGGCCGCACGTCTGGTCACTGTCGCGAGGCACGATGCCCACCCGCTCGAACAGCGCCATGCGTACCGACTCGAACCACCGCAGGTACACGACGTTGTTCACGTGCCCGAAGGAGTCCATCTCGCCCCAGGCCACGGGGATCTCGATCGCTACTGCCTGCGTGCTCATCGAGCGCACTCTAACCCCAGCGCTGCAGCAACAGCTCGCGACGGTCATCGGGTGAGTTCCGAAAAGCAACTCAGTGTCGGCGCCTGGGTCGGGACATCGGGTGTCCCCAGCTCCAGGGCGCGATGTCTTTGGGGGCCGCGCTACAGAGGCGCCGAGATGAACTCGACGATCGCGGGAATCGTCTCGCCAGGATTCTCGCGGTGGACGAAGTGCCCGCCAGCCAGCTCAAGGAGGGTCCATTCGCCCGAAAAGCCCGCGGCCGACGATGTGAAGTTCTCCATGATCGTCACCCCATCGTCTGCGCCAGCGATGGTGAGGGTATCCATCGGCAGGGGCACGGTGAGGAACTTGGGCGGGGTCAACGTGCCAGCGCGGTAGTACCCGAGCGCGGCGTTGAGAGAACCGGGCGCCGAGAACGCATTTTTCACAGCCTCCAACTCGCTATCGGGCACATCCCAAGTCGGGGCCCAGCGCGCATACAACTCGTTGACGTGGGCAAAGTCGTCCGCGCGCATGAGGTCCTCGGCGTCCGGTTGCGACAAGTACAGGAAGTGCATCGCCCGTTTGAAGAAGCCGGGATCGGGCTGGAAGAAACCGGGGTGGGGAATCGCGATGGTCACCAATCGCGTGACGCGCTCGGGGGCCAGGCTCGCGGCCGCATAGGCTGCAGTCGCGCCCCAGTCGTGCCCCACTACGAACGCTTGCTCCTCGCCCAGGGCGTCCATCAACGCAAGCACATCTTCGCCGAGCGTTTGCGGGTCGTAGGCTTCGCCGTCGGGAAACGTGCTCGGGGCGTATCCCCGCATGAACGGCGACACCGCTCGGAAGCCAGCCTTGGCCAGGGCGGCTCGCAACTCGTCGAACGTGTGCGGCGTATCTGGGAAGCCGTGCAACAGCATCACCAGTGGCCCTGCGCCTTCGGAGAAGTAGCCAAACGTCTGGCCGTTGGCGTCGATGAACTCGACGCCGGTCTCTGGCTCGTACTGCCGCGGCCCATCGCCGCCAGAGCTGTCGCTGGATTCCATCCCGCCTGAGCTCGTATCGACGGTCGCGGGTCCCGTGTCGGTGTTGGAGTCGGTGTTGGAATCGGCGTTGGTCATCGTGGTCTGCTCCGTTTCGGTGGCACCAGAGTCCAGGTCAGTTGCGGCGGAGTCGTCGCTGCACGCGAGTAACGACAGAGACGCAAGCGTGCAGAGGGTGGCCTTGATACTGAGTTTCATGGCGATTTCTCCAATTATCGACCGATCGTTCCGTAATTAATCCAAAGAAAAGACGAGGTGTAACCCGCCTCTAGCTGGACGATATTAAGGAACGATCGGTCGATAATCTAGGCCGTGGGCCGAACTGTGTCAAGCGCCGACTCAGCGATCGCCTTGAGCTGCGCCTGGGAGGCCCCCGTCCGGCCCAGGGTGTAAATCGCGACGTTCGCTCCCAACAGGACGTCGGTCGCGGTCGCCACCCGGTCGGCCGGAACGAGCCCGCGCGCCATCATCTCGAAGAACTGACGCACGGCGGCAAGGTGCGTATCGATGAGGCCGCGCAGCTCGTCGTCGAGGTCGGGATACTCCGCGAGGCTGTTGACCACGAGGCAGCCTGATGGCCCCTCGCCCGGGGATTTTATCGCGCTATCGAACCACCGCTCGAGCGCGACGAGCGGGCCCTTGTCCAGGACCGCGCACTGGCTCTGCTGATCGGAGTATCGCTGCAACGCGAGGCGATACAGCGCTTCTTTTGGGCCGAACGCGCCATACAGGCTCGAGCGGTGCAGTCCAGTAGCCTCGACGAGCAGCTCGATGCTCGTGCCCTTGTAGCCGTGA
>JAESSZ010000399.1 GCA_016763875.1 Nannocystaceae bacterium | reverse complement strand
GCTCGAGTCAGGACGGAGGTGCTGATGGGCGGGCTACGGGAGCACGGCCACACATCGGTGAGGCTGCTCGGTACCGGACCTGCGCTGGTCACCGCCTTCCCTGATGTTCCGCCGCCAAAAGTCGATCCGACGGGCAGCGAGCCGTACCGCGCCGATGAACTCAGTGCGGCGGCGCTGTCGCCCGAAGCTTTCGCGCTCAAACAGCGGACGTACGCCGCCCACGTCCTGTTTGCGTCGTCCCAGCGGCCATTCGTTGCCTCGTTACCAAAGGCGAGCACGGCTTTGGTCGCAGACACTCGGTTTCGAATGCGTGTTGATGCAGCCACAGCCGCAACCAACCTGCTCGCCGAGGCCAAATCCGCCAGAGACGCAGCCGCCCTCCTCGATGAGGACGCCGCCGACACGACGTTCATCGGCATTACCAGCGCATACCGCAGCGCCGATGCGCAGTTTGCGAGATGGGATGAGCTGTTTGGGAAGTACTTCGAAGCCTACCGAACCCAGGTACTGCAGAGCCCCGCTGCGTCGCCTCTAGCCGTCGACCAAAAACAGCTCGCGCGATTCATCGGTCGACGCCTCGCCGCGCCTGGCTACAGCCTGCACCAAACCGGTGTCGCGATCGACTTCAAGACCATCCAGTCCGGCCAGCGCTACAGCGCGGGAAACGGAACCGGTTGGCGCACAACATGGATGTACGGATGGTTGCAAAGGAACGCCGTCGGTATTGGCTTCCGGCAACTCAAGGGAGAACCGTGGCACTGGGACTTTCAATCGTAACGGGGCCAATCGCACGGAGGCATGATGGCGATCCGCGATGACATTCGCGTGGCCTGGCTCGATGTCGCACGGGGTGAGGTCGAGATCCCGCGTAACCGACCAGTCCGCCTGATCCTCGAACGGGCTGAGATCGGCTATCTTGAGTTCCCGGTCGAAGATCCGTTCTTCAGCCCCAGCGGCGCGATGGTGCTTCCCGAAGGCGCGGCGCCGGCCCTGGCGAAGCTCTTCCAACTTGCGAGTGACCAGCCGGGGCGATTGGCGCTCGCGCTGGGACACTGTCAAAGCGCGTCGAGCCAGGCCAAGGTGATGTCTCAGCATCGGGCCGACGGTATTGTCGCGCTCCTCGGTGGCCCCCCTTGGGCCCGTCACTGCCACAAGCACCACACGGTGGCTGATTTGCAGCAGTCACTCGCTTGGGTTGCTGCCACGCGGGCGGTCAAATGCGATCCGGGAACCGTTGGAGGGGTCATGAACGCACAGACGATGGCGGCTTTGGAGGCGTTCCGAAGCGCCGTCGAAGCGGAGGTCGGTGCACCGCCGGGAGTCGGCCCCACTCCCCACGAACTGGACTGGGATGCGCTTCGTTTGATGGTCGATGACGAGGCGGCCCGGCTCGCAGGCATGACCGAGACGGAGCTCGCCGAGGTCCGCGATGCATTCAAATTCGTCGCCCCCGCTTCCATCGGGTGCGGACATACGTGGTCGCTGGACCCGATCGCGTTGCACAACTACGAGCCGCAGAGCGTAGTCCGGGTTGATTTGTTCTTTTTTCCCGAAGCATTGCCGCCGCTGATTGCAAAAGAGACGTCGCCCGGCGAGTCGATCTATCGGGAGCGGAACTACTCATGCCAACCGGTGGTTTTTGCGCCCTCCGAAAAGACCGTCGTCGGGACTGGCCAGCCCCCGGAGACGGGAGGCGGCATCTCCGAAGGCGAAGGCATGCGCGCCGCTCCCCCGCCCCTTGAGAGCACAGAGGCGGTGGTTGGTGTCGTGGTGCTCGACTCTGTCGGGTCGACACTGACGCCCGGCGGGCCCGCCCCGTTGGCGTTGCGTCTCAGTGTGCGTGGCTCCGTCGACATTGCGCGCATCGAGGTCCACAGCGTGTCATTCGGTGGCGGGGCGCTCTTCGCCCGACCACTGTCTGGTTCAGAGCGACAGGACGACACGACGACGACCATCCAATGGGACGGACGGACCAACACGCGCTTTGGCGCGAGTCTGGGGCCAGCCGTAACCTCGGCGTTCTCCCCGTATCAACTCAGCGTCGTCTACGACGGCGGCGGCGGCATCCAAGAACGTACGACGGCCTTCCCTATCGAGGTCCCGTAGGCCCAGACTCAACGGCGCTCTTGCTCGGCCCGATCGCGTCGATGCCAAAACTGGACGCGTCCCAGGGCAACCCTGCGATCGCGGCGGTAGCCCTGACGCAGAAACCTCCGCAGCGCCGTGAACTTCCGGTGCGGCACGGTCGAGCCCAGTACGATCCATGCCGGTGGCGCCGCTCGTAGATCCTCGAGAAGGATCGCTGCGGCCGGGCCGTCGACAAACGTCGCTTTGCTGGGACCCGTGCGCCAGGTGTCGTCGTTGGGGGGCGTGAGCAGGCCTATCGATTTGTAGAGCCGTGATGCGCTGCGGTGTCCGGTGAGCGCGTAGACGTCCCACAGATGCCAGCCCCACACCCAGATCCGGTCGTCTGGTTGCATGCGGGGACCGATGTGCGCCGCGATGGTTCGGCCGCCTTGGTCGCGGGGCTGGGCGCGGTTGCGCCGAAGCTGGTCGAGGAACATCGCCTGGCGGGCGACCAAGACCAACGCGGGGATCAGCAGCAGCGCTCGCAACCATCTGCGACGCAGCACGCCACGACGCCCGAGCAGTCCCCAGGGCGCGGAAGCCAGCAGGCACAACGGGGGCAGGACCGCGAGGAAGTAGCCCTTGTAAAAACGGAACCCGATCCAAGCGGCGGCGAGCATCACTGCCGCCCAGATCACCAACATGACCGTCGTGCGACGCTCAGCCGCGGTCGCGGGCGTGGCCGCCGAAAACACCGCGAGTGCGAGCGGCAGCGCAAGAAAATGGGTCGTCGCGAGCACGCCCTCGCCGACGCCGGAGCCCCCCCCACTCTGACCGCCGGACATCACGTACGACAAACCCCAGCGTGAAAAGACGTACCCTTCCCACAGCGCAGGCAGCTGCCCAGCATCGGCGTAGCGCACCACGATCGGCAAGTAGGCCAGCAGCAGCCCGGCCAAGACGCAGCTTGGTGCGAACCACCGCGAGGCGAGAAAACGGGCAGCGGGAAAACGGGCGGAGATCTGATGGCGCGGCTTGGCTGTCGCGCGTGGCGATGACCCTGCGGACTCGAAAGCCGCAATCGCGAAGACGACCAAGATGACCAACCCCGGCTGCCGTTTGCACAACGCTGCCAGGCCCGCCATGAAACCCGCTGCCGCAAACACGGCTCCGCGCCCACGCGTCGACTGCATCGTCACCGCGACGAGCGCCAAGCCTGCGGCCGCGACCATGGGGGTCTGCGCCCACGTCACGTAGTTGGCGTCGATATTGTCGAGGTGCAGATCGTGCAGCCCGTACAGGACCGCCGCGCCAATCGCCGCACCACGCCCCAAAACGCGCCACGCAGTGCACGACACGATCAGCAACGAGGCCACGCCAAACGCGGCCGCCCACTGCTGAAACCGGGCGATGTCGATACCGTCGGGCCCCGCCAACCAGACTGCCAGCCAGAACGTCCCGGGCGCCTTGACCGAGATTGTGTCGACGTACGGCAAGCCGCCGTCGCGCAGCACCATGGCCTCGTGCAGCATGCCGGCCACGTCGTGTGATCCGAACCCGCCCTGCATCATGCCCGGCCAGCGCAAAACGACCGAAGCCACTGCGATGGCCAACAGGGTCAGCCCCGTCGACAGCCGCCCCGAAGCGCGCCTCGTGACCGCGTTGTCCCGCTGTGGGTCCGCGCTCGGCACGGGGTCAGAAACTCTGCCCGAAGCTGAGGTTGACGTTAAACGGCGGCAGCAGGGGCGCGGCATCCGGCAGCCCCTGAACTTCCGCCAAGTAATCCGGCAGCACCCGTCCCAGGCATTGAACGTTTTGTCGGCGCACCAACGGCACCGACAAGTCGATCTTGATCAGCTGTGGCGTCACCCCAAGGATCGACATGTATGCGCCCAGCGCGTAGCCCACGTGCGCGTAGTAGCTGTCCTTGTCAAACCACCCCTTGAGAGAATCGCAGCTCGAAATCGAGGCGAGACCGGTGCTCGCCGTGCCCGCAATGGCCCGCAGGTAGCCGAGGTGGGCGAAGTTGACGTTGAGGTCGCGCACGTACACGTGCCGGTATTCCACCCGCGCCAAGGTCAGCGCGC
>JAESSZ010000035.1 GCA_016763875.1 Nannocystaceae bacterium | reverse complement strand
CGACGACGACGACGGCAGCACGACCGGTGTCGAGCCTATCGACTGCACGCCCGAATGGGCGACGCCCTGGATCGGCTCACCGTGTGAGAGCAGCGGCGACTGCAGTTTTCCAGGCGGGGAATGCCTGCTGCCAAGCGACGGATTTCCGTGCGGCACCTGCTCGCAGTCGTGCGAGACCGTCTGCCCCGACACACCAGGCGCCCCTGTGACGTACTGCATCAACGGCACCGATGTGGGGCTGTCGGATGCGGGGCAGTGTCTTTCCAAGTGTGACTCGGCCTTGCTCGGCGGCGAAGGATGTCGCGACGGCTACGTCTGTAATGTGCTGCAGCGCTACGACGGTACGGGGGTCGATGACATCTGCATCCCCGCTGAGTTCGGGGTCGGCGGCAATGCGCTGGTCAGCGAGATCGACCACGAGTTCCTCATCGATTATCTCGGCGGTGACCCGGTCGACGCGATGGACTACGGGCCGGACCTCGACAGCTTTCAGCAGTATCTTGACGCCGTTGGTGTGCAGTACACGACGGGCGCGGAGATCGTCGAGCCCTACAATCAGGCGGCGGCGACCGGCTGCGGGCTGTCGATCCTGCTGCCGGAGCGCGATGAGTGGGAAAAGATCGGCGCACTGGCGCTCTTCACCGACGAGCTGACGGAGCTGGTGGGAGAGCCCATCTACATGCGCAACTGGTGGCGCCCGCCTTGCTACAACGATGCTGTCGGTGGCGCCGCAAACGGCGACCATCCCGATGGTGATGCCGTGGACCTCGACTTCATGTCCAACGCCTCGCGCGCCATGGCTCAGGAGTTTCTGTGCGAAACGTACTGGGACCAGGACATCGTCGAGCCGGAGCAGATCGCACCGGGCAGCGGCCTGGACCCGCGGCTGAACATGTCGGTTGGACTCGGCGGCGTGACGATTCACCTCGGGGTGCTCTCCCAGGGCGGTCGGCGGTTCTGGACCTACAGCAGCTATACGGTGGAACCCAACTCCGGCGGCTGCTGGTAGGGCGCGCAACTTCCCCTAGGGAGCGACAAACCGGTACCCTGCGCGGCGGATGGACCGTCGGCCCGAGTCGTCTAGCGAGCGCACCGCCGCAGTGCAGGGTTGGCGGGCGCGACGCTGGCTTTGGGTCGCGGCTGGCTACGCGCTCATTGTCGGCTACCTCACCGTGCGCGACTTCGGGGCGACGGCCTACGACGACAGCTACTTCTTCAAGCGGTTTGCGATCAATGCGCTGGATCACGGGGTGTTCGCCTGGAACGTCGAGGACGGCCCGATCTTTGGCAGCACGAGCCAGATCTTCCAGTTGTTGACGACAGCCGTCACGGCCGTGACTCGCACGCACTTCGTCGTCGCCGTGCGCTTTATGAACGCATTGGCCTTGTGTGGCCTCGGCGCATGGTTGTTCCGGTGGTCGGCCCGGGCGAGTGCCACACCCTGGGGCGGGCCCGCGGTCGCGTTGCTGGCATTGGGCAGTCCGATCGTCGTGGGTACGGTGCTGACAGGCATGGAGACCGCGGTCGCACTGCTATTGCTTGCGGTTGTCCTGACCCGCTTGTTCCCGGCACGCGGGGAAACTCTGCCCGCCATCGCGGCGTGGCAAGCCGCGGCGCTCACCGTTGCGGTGTATCTGTGTCGCCCGGATGCGGCCGTCTTGCCCGCCGTGGCGATTGTCGTTGCGCGGTTACAACAACGCGAGTTCCCCGTCGCCTACCTCGCCTGGCTGACGGCCCTGATGCTCGTCGTGTGGGGAACATCGTGGGCCTACTACGGCACGCCGTTGCCGCTTTCGTTCTATATGAAGTCGCTCGCGCTGCAGAACTACGGCGAGCACATGGTCGGCCTGGGCCGGCACGACAAGCAGCTTCATTTTGGGGTCACGCTCGCACTGTCGGCCCCGCTGCTGTGGATCGTGATTCGATCGGGGGCGCGGGGCGTCACGCTGGCGTTGCTCGTCGCAAGCGGTTGCCTGTGGGCCTACCACCTGGTCTCCACCAACGAGATCATGGGCTACCGCGGACGCTTCTACCTGCCCGCCGTCGTGCCGTTGGCGATGGCCGCCGCGCGTTCGTGGGATGGGTTCCTCGCTCGTCGACCTCGCTGGCCGACGTTGCTCATGCTCGCAACCTGGGCGGTCGCTGTGGCCTGGGCCTACGCCGAGCGGGCCATTCCTTCCCACGAGGGATTTTTCATCGCCCGGCTTTCGTGGCCCGCGTACGCTGGCATGGTGGCGGCGGCGGTGGGGCTCATGCTGGGCTCGCGACACCGTGGTGGGTGGCTCGGACCGGCCCTCGTGTTTATCGGATTGATGGCGGGACTCGTGGGGTGGAAACCTCCGGGGCCCACTCGTATGCCCTCCGATCTCGCGCTGATGCGGAAGCACTCAAGGGAGGTCACCACCGTGCGCGGCGTGTTCGCGGTGGCGCGATGCCTGCCCGGGAAACGCAGCGTCTACCACTCGGAGATGGGGGTGACCGGTGTGGTGCTGATGGACCGACGCATCGTCGATCTGGCGGGCATCTTGTCGCGAGGCCCAGGCATCGACGGGCGGCCGTTCCAGGACTATTGCGAGCAGGACCAGCCGGAGGCGATTTTTTTGCCGCATCGCAACTACCGGGTGCTCAACGCCGAGATCCAGGCCGCGCCGTGTTTCGCGAACTACCGGCGGGTGGTCGACCGCTCATCCTCGCCGTTGCATGTGCGCGCCGACCTGCACGATGCATTCATCGACTGCGCCCCGAACCTCGCGCGCTGGCGCCGTCGATCCTCACCCTAACGGCCCAACTCGTCCGCACTCGTTGCTCGGGCGATTGGTAGCGGCTCGGCTGCAACGGCGGTAGGGTCCCGCGGTGACGATGTCGACGGAGGCGGCCCGTGCATTGCAGGAAGCGCGCGCTTTCTGGGTGGTCGAGGCTGGCGTGGGCGAGATTCGGACCGTCGACCTTGAGGCGCCCGGTGAGGCGCAGGTGCTCGTTGAGACGCTGTACTCGGCGGTGAGTCGCGGCACGGAGTCGCTGGTGTTCAACGGTCGCGTGCCGCCGCACATGCACACGCGCATGCGGGGACCCAACCAGGACGGCGAGTTCACGTTCCCGATCAAGTACGGCTACTGCCTGGTGGGGCGCGTATTGGCGGGCGTTGGGGTGGGGCGGCACGTGTTCTGTCTGCACCCGCACCAGACCGCCTTTTGTGTGCCTGAGCAGGCCGTGACCGAGATCCCAGAGTCGCTGCCTCCGGCACGCGCGGTGCTTGCCGCGTTGATGGAAACCGCGCTCACAGCCGTGTGGGACGCTCGCATGAGTGTCGGCGATCGTGTCGTTGTTGTTGGTGCAGGCACCCTCGGTTGTCTGACCGCCTACCTTGCCGCGCGCGTGCCTGGGTGCGAGGTGCAGCTCGTCGACGTGGACCCTGGCAAGGCCGAGATTGCAGCCGCGCTCGGCGTCATGTTCGCTACGCCGCAGCACGTCAAAGACGAGGCCGACGTCGTATTCCACGCCAGTGCGTCCTCGTCCGGGCTGCAGCAGAGCATCGAGTTGGCTGGCCCCGAGGCAACGGTCGTCGAGATGAGTTGGTTTGGCGACGCGGAGGTCCGTCTGCGGCTCGGGGGGCGCTTTCATTCGGACCGGATCCGTCTCGTGTCCTCGCAGGTGGGCACGATCCCGCCGCACCAGGCACGCCGCTGGACGTATCGGCGCCGCCTGCGGATGGTCATGAAACTCCTGCAGGACGAGCGACTGGACGCGTTGTTCTCGGGCGAGTCCCCGTTCGCCGCGCTTCCCGAGGTGATGCCCGAGTTGGCGAGCGTTGGCCGGCCAACGCTGTGCCATCGGATCTGCTATCGGTAGCCCATCAACATGTACAGTATTTGCGTACGAGACCACGTGATGATCGCCCACAGCTTCAAGGGCGAAGTATTCGGACCCGCGCAGCGCCTTCACGGAGCCACGTATGTGGTTGATGTGGAGTTCCGCCGAGCCGACCTCGATGCCAACGGACTGGTCGTGGACATCGGTCGCGCTGGGGTTGCGCTCAAGACCATTCTCGAAGCGTTCGCGTATCGCAACCTGGACGACGAGCCCGACTTCGCGGGCGTCAATACAACAACCGAGGCGCTGGCCAAGGTCGTGTTCGATCGCATGAAGGCCAAGATCGATAGCGGCGACGTCGGCCCGGGATCAGAGGGGCTGGTGTCTCTCAAGGTCACGCTGCGCGAGTCCCACGTCGCGTGGGCCGCGTTTGAGGGCGAGCTGTAGGTGTCGGGGTCGTGGATCAACGCTCGGTGGCTGAAGGTTGCCGCGAGCGTCGGGCTGCTGGCCCTGACCGCGACCGTTGTCGATCTCAGCGGACTGATGGCGCGACTGGCCTCGATACAGATGCTCCCCGTCTTGGTCGCGCTCGCGGTCTCGGTGCCACAGCTGGCGATCACTGCGTGGCGCTGGCACTTCACCGCTGGGCGCATGGACTTGCCGCTGCCGTTTGTCGTCGCGTGGCGGGAGTACTACGTGTCCACCCTGCTCAACTCGGTACTGCCCGGTGGCGTGCTGGGCGATGCGTCTCGGGTCGTGCGACTCAGCGCGCAGTCACCGGACTTCGCGGGCAAGGTCGCCCGATGTGTCGTCATCGAGCGCGCCTCCGGCCAGATTGCCCTGTGGCTGATCATTGCGGTTGGGGTCGTCGCGTGGGGGGTTACGGGTCCCATCGCTGTCGCGCCGTGGCTGTTGGCTGGCGGCGTCGCCGTGCTCGCGCTGGTCATGCTCGCGCTGCGATCCTCGGTGGTCGCCCGTTCACGCTTTGGTGCGGGCATCCGAACGGCCGGGGCCGAACTCCGTAGCGCAATGGTTTCGCGTGGTGCTTGGGCTGTGCAACTAGCGGCATCGGTGGCGGCCGTTGGCTTGCTCGGGGCCATGTTCTATCTGTGTATCGTCGCCGTGGGGGCGCCCGTCAGCGCCGCGCAGGCGCTGCTTATCGCCCCGCTCGTTCTGGCCGCCAGCGCGCTGCCGATCTCGGTCGGTGGTTGGGGGGTTCGCGAGGCTACGGCAGCCGGTCTGTTTGAACTCATGGGGCTCAGCGCGGTGTCGGGTGCAGCTGCGTCAGCCGCGTTCGGTGCGGTGAGCCTGCTGAGCGCGGCGCCAGGGGCTGTATTGCTCTTGCGCGCGCCTCGGTTGGAGGCCGCATCGTGACGCCGTCCCCCGGATGGACACGCGTCCACGCCACGGCACTGGGCGCGACCTTTGGCTGGGCCGCGATGACCGGGAACGAGTGGCCGCTGCTGGTGACCGCGGTCGTCTTGTTTGCGGTGTGGATCTGGGTCGCCCGGCAACGCTGGACGCCTCAGGGTCGCTTCGGTCCCGCCAACGCGATTACTGCGGTGCGCTTTGTGCTCGTGCTCGTGGTCGCCGCGCTGCCGGGCGCATGGATCGTGCCGTGGGCGGGGATCGCCATCGCGGTGTTCTTCACGCTGGACGGCGTTGACGGACTGGTCGCGCACCGGACAACTGTGCCTCCGAGTTCGGCGCCGAGTTCGATACGGAGACCGATGCCTTCATGGTGGCGGTCGCGTGTCTACTCGTCGTCGAAGTCGGCCTGTTGGGTCCGTGGGTTTTTCTGGTGGGAGCGTTGCGATATGCGTTCATGGTCAGCGCGAGCCTGAGCCGGGCCGGTCCCGAGCCACGCCGGGTCTTGGCGCGCTGGGCATTCCCGGCGCTGATGATGGGGCTTGCGGGGGCGTTGATCGTGCCGCACACGATCACGGTCGCAGTGCTTGCCGCCGGATCGCTGGCGGTCATCGTTTCGTTCGTGCGCTCGTTTTGGTGGTCGTTCGGCCCCGGGCCTCGCTGAGAGCCGACATCACGCGCCCGTGGGTTCAGGGGCGAATTGCAGGGAGTTCGTCGCTTGCCATCTGGCGCATCGCGCCGCCGAAGCCACCGGGCGCACCGCCGTAGCCCTTTTCACCGGGCGCTTCCCATTCCTCGCGCGGTACCCCCATCGACATCAGCACGTTTGCCAACCACTGGTTGTACAAGATGCCTGGCCGCTGCGTTAGGAAGTCGTTGGTCAGAGAACGGCTCATGTCGTCCCGGTTGCGGTAGTCGTAAAACCGACCCGTGTTGAACCATCCACCGGCGCCACCGATCGTGACCATCGCGTGGTCATTGGGGTTGTGCGTGCGGCAGCCCGACTCGCTGGTGTACATGAGCAACGAGTTGTCGAGATACGTGAGGCCGTCGGCTTCTTCGACGTCGAGTTTGTTGGCCAGGTCGAGCAGCACGTGCTTGAACCAGTTGCGGTGGGACTGAAGCAGCATGTCTTGCTCGACGAGGTTTGTTGGCTCGTCGGCGCGGTGGGCAACCTCTTGGTGCCAGTCGAACTCGGAGACGCCGTCAAACCAGTGCTGGCCGGGGTGTACTGTCGCGATGCGCGATGTGCCGCAGATGAACGCAGTCACCAGCACGTCGTTGTATAGCGACCACTGCTGCTGCCGGCTTGCCGCATCGCTCGCCT
>JAESSZ010000398.1 GCA_016763875.1 Nannocystaceae bacterium | reverse complement strand
GAGTCTGTGACGACATTTTCGAGCCCCGGGCCTTGGCCCCCACGGGCTAGTGCCGAGGCCGGGGGGCGCGCACCTCGGACCTTGCTATGCTGCGCTCGCCCGTGTCCGTCTACGCGCTCAACGAGGAGCTCGTCTTCCCGCATCCCTCGCTCGCCAACGAAGACGGCTTGCTGGCCGTCGGGGGGGATCTGTCGCCGCAGCGAATCGTGCTTGCGTACGCCAACGGAATTTTCCCTTGGTACAGCGAAGGGCGCCCGCTCGCGTGGTGGTGCCCGCGGCCCCGACTCGCGCTCACGCCGAGCGAACTCCGGGTGGGCCGAACCTTGCGCAAGACGATCAAGCGGCGGCGCTACCGCATTACGTTTGACGAAGCATTCTCGGAGGTCATGGCGGCGTGTGCGACCGTGCCTCGCGAAGGGCAAGACGGCACGTGGATCACCAAAGACCTGACTGCGGCCTTTGTCGAGTTGCACCGCCGCGGGCTGGCGCATTCCGTCGAAGCCTGGGAAGACGACGTCTTGGTTGGCGGGCTGTACGGCCTGAGTATGGGTCGCGTCTTTTTCGGCGAGAGCATGTTCGCGGACCGGCCAGACGCTTCCAAGGTCGCGTTTGTGCACCTTGTGCGGCAGCTGGCGGCTTGGAACTTCGAGATGGTCGACTGCCAGGTGGTCACCGATCACCTGGTGCGCTTTGGCGCCGTTTCGATCGAACTCGACACGTTCCTCGAACGCCTTGAGCACGGTCTCGTCGCGGATACGCGCTACGGGCCGTGGGTGGCCCAACCGGACGCTGACGGCGCTGCCGCTTGATCTGAAAACCGTACAGTCGTACGGTTTTTTGTGGCGCGACGGACACCCAAAGGCCAGCGCGCACGCGAGCAGATTCTCGACGCGGCTGAGGGGCTGTTCGCAGACGGAGGATTTCACGGGACGAGTGTGCGGGATATCGCTGGGCGTCTCGGCATTCCAACGGCGTCGTTGCTGCATCATTTCCCACGCAAAGCATCGCTGTACGGCGCCGTGCTTGAACGTATTGCGGCCGCGCTTGGTCACGCGCTCGCCAACGTCATTGCCACGGACGGCGGCACGAGTGTGGCTGAGTACGGCGAGCGACTGATCAAACTGACGCGACGGTATTGGCGGTGGACGCAGAGCAACCCGGTGCACAGCCGTCTGCTGCTCCGGGAGTGCCTCGACAATCCGGCGCGCATCGGAGAGGCGCGCCGTCTCCATCTTGCGCCCGTGGTCGCGCGATTTGCCGAGTTCATCCGAGCGGGACAACAGGCCGGGGCGTTTCGGGCGATCGACCCGTTGATGTTCACGATCCACCTGGTGGGGAGCACCGCGTATTTCGTTGCGGTGCTGCCCACGTTGACGAGGCTCACGGATCGTTCCGATGCTGTGCTTACGCGCGAGTATCGTCGCGATCTTGCGGCGATGATCGAGCGCCTCGTGTTGGTCGAGACGATCGGAGCCTGAGACTGCTTCAATCGGCCGTGTGCTCGGCCAACCAAGCGTCGACCTCCGCGACCGAGATCGTATGAGCACCACCGAGCTTCACGACGATCTCCCGGGCACGTCCGGCGAGCGCCATAGCCTGAGCGTAGCCGTCCGGGGTCGCGACCAAGGCCTCGGCCAGACTCATGCGCGCGAGCGCATCGTTCTCCGTCACCCCTTCCGCCGCGTCCCAGGCCGTGATGGCACCCTGAAGCAACTCGATGCCCTCGACGCGTTGCCCAACCTCGATCCGGGCAACGCCGAGATGACCCATCACGGTAGCCACGCTCGGGTGGTTGGGGCCGAGCGCCTTGCCCCACACCTCGTAGGCGTGTTCGTACAGCGGGATGGCCTTTTTGTAGTCGCCGCGGGTTGCTGCCACGTCAGCGAGGTTGTTGAGGGCCGCACCGGTGTTTGCGTGCTGCAGTCCCAGTGTCTCCTCGAAGATCCGGAGCGCCTCGGTGTAGTTGGCCTCGGCTGCGTCGAGGTCGTCGGCGATAAAGTGCTCCCCGCCGAGGTTGATGAGAACGCTCCCGACCAGCTTGTGCGTCGGCCCATACACCTTCTTGTAGATCGCCAGCGCGCGCTGCTGTGTCTCGATGCTCCGAGCCGTCTCCCCCCGAGCGGAGTACACGGCCGCCAGGCGCACGAGAGTGAAGGCGACGTTGTGGGTTTCCGGTCCGTGCTTGAGCGCAATGGCCAACACATCGTCGAGGCGCCGCTGTGCCTCTTCGAACTCACCCTGCCGAGTGAGCACGGCGGCGAGATTACCGAGCGTGTTCGCCACCGAGGGGTGCTCGGGCCCGAGCATCTGTTGTTGGAGCAACAATACGCTTTCGAACGTCTGGCGCGCCTTGGCCAACTTGCCGATCTCTGACCATGCCGCCGCTAGATTTCCCAGCGCGCTCACCGTGTCCGGATGCTCGGGCCCCAGCGACTCGCGGCGCATCGCAAGGACCCGCTCGAACAGCGCGATGGCCTCGTCTGTCTTCCCCATCGTGAGGTGAAGCGAGGCCAAGCTGTTGAGGCGAGTGCTCGTCGAAGGGTGAGCTGCCCCTAGTGCGTCGTCGGCGAGTTCGTCGGCAATCTCGTGCAGGGCGAGTGCTTCGTCGTACTCACCCGATCGGCGCTTGACCACGGCGAGGTTGGCCGCCCGGGAAACGGCGTGGACCCCCGCGGGATCGCCTGCGAGACGACTGGTCAGCAGGGCGTGCTCATGCCACTGCGCGCCCTCGCTCATTCGGTCCAGGCGCAGGCCCACTACCAAGATCAATCGTTCGGCCGCCCGCGTTGCGGCGATCCAGTCTCGCTCGGATGCAGCACCGAGGTATCCCGCCACGAGCTTGCTCTCGGCCTCGCTGTACGCGCCGGTTTCTGCCAGCAGCATGCCCTCGAGAATCTGCGTCAGGGCGGTTGCTTGCGGATCGTCCATCGCGCTCGCTAGTTCGCTTGCGGAACGGCTCGCGGCCAACCCTTCGTCGTATCGGCCGATCTGTTCGAGGGCACTGGCGCGGGAGATCTCAGCGAGCAACGCCGAGAACTGGGCCTGGGCCTGACCTGACGGTGGGGTGGGGCGGCCCAGGAGCGCGCCAAGATCGGTGCATTGAGTTGTGCGGGGCAGACTTGAGGCCAGTGCGATGGCCTTGGGCAGTGTCGCCGGATCGCTGCGTTGCAACTCGATGACCGCTGCATCGAACTTTAGCCTGCGACGGGTCAGGCACCATTGGGCCCGAGCGTGTGTGGAGGCAGACCACTCCCCGGAGATCGTCGCTTTGGTGCAGACCTCGGTCCGGTCCGCCTGCCAACGCGCGCTCCAATCGTCGAGGCGTGCTGCGACCTTCTCTGCTGTCGTCTGGGCGTACGTCGCGCCCGTGCGGCGCATGGCCTGATGCATGGCGGTTGCGACTGACTCGTTCCAGGACGCGGAGATGGTGTTCCCGGTGGCCTCGCAGTGCGCGATGTCCTGGCTCAATGCGTAGCTCCGGTAGGCCTGCAGCCCTCCCCATCCCGCGGCCAGAGCTGCACCGAGCAGTGCCGCGTTTCGGAGGCGCTGCCGTGCCAGGTTCGGACGAAGCGCGACCAAGAGTGCGGCCATCGACGGCCACCGCCGCTCGGGGTCGAGGTCCAGCCCCCGTCGTAGGGCATTGGCGACGTATCCGGGGACACCACGGGGTTTGGGCCACACGGGGGGCGACTCACGGAGCACTTTCCCGGTCGCGGTGTCGCCCGAATTCGAAGTTCGCGCGTTCGGGTTGGTCGGTAGGTCGAACGGGTTGGCGCCGCACAGCACCGTCCACGCCATCAGACAGTATGAGTACTGGTCGCTGCGCTCGTCGGTATGCCCGGATGCAAGCTGTTCGGGGGCCATGAACGCAGGCGTGCCCGCGGGATGTTCGGCGTCACGGCTCTCGTTCGCCAACAGCCGCGCGATTCCGAAGTCGGAGACCTTGAGTTGGGTCGGCGAGCCACCGAGTACGTTGCTGGGCTTGATGTCCCCGTGGATGACTCCGGCCGCGTGCGCCGCGATGATGCCCTCGGCGACGGTGCGTAGCGCCGCGAGCAGGGGGCCGAACTCGCCCGTGGCGCGACGGTCCTGGGCGAATGCCTCGAAGTCACCCTCGACGAGCTCCATCGCCATGAACGCACGGTCGTCGTGGAATCCGACCTCGTAGATCTGCACGACGGCGGGGTGCACGACCTTGGCGAGCAGGCGCCCCTCGGTGACGAGTGCCTCACGACTGCGGTCGGTCCCGCGGTCCGTCCCGTGCAGGAACTTGATCGCGACCTTGCGATCCAGCACCGGGTCGAACGCCGACAGCACCTCGCCTCCGCCACCGCGGCCGAGGGAGCGCAACAGCAGGTAGCGTCCGACCACTTGCCCCTCGACACTGAGTCGCCGCTTTTGCGCGACTGGGCCAGTTCGGTCTGGGTCGCTCGTTGTGCCTCGGATGTCGCCCACGGCGGGTTGTACGTCGATCCTACGATACGTCGTCAGCGCCAGGGGCGCGGCGAGACCGGCTCCAGCCGCGGTTTGTGACGTGTGCCCACCACAGCCGAGCTAACCCACCCGAAGTGTCGCGATCGCGGCCTCGATTTGCGCCTCTTTGGGCTCAAAGAACGCAACGTCGCCACCCGCCTCGACCAGTACGACGTGCCGGTCAGTCACGAACACGGACACCCAAAACACCAGCTCGCGTCCGTCGTCCTCGACCACGTACCGGAGCTGTTTTCCCGCGTGCCCGTCGGCCGACGTCACATCGGCAACGTTGTGCGGGCGATAGCCAGCCTCTCGCAGTTGCACATCAAGCGCCGAGGTCCAGTACGACAGGTCGCCGTGGGGCCGGTTCTTCTCGGTGCGCACCGCCAGCACAACGCCCTCGCCATCGCTGGCGTAGAAATCGTATGCCTTGTTGTCGTCGAACGCGGCAAAACCGGCTGGCGTGTCGTGGTGGGCGGAGGCGCAGCCTCCGACGAGCGAGCAAAGAGCGGCCAAGGTCAAAATCGTGCGTTTCATGTCTGGTTCCTATCGACTCTGCGACTTCGTTTGACTCATCAGCTCGTGCACCCGCACCTCGCCGATCCACGCCGCGGCGGACCGCAGCGTGCGCGGAGGCGGAGGCGGAGCTGCGGTGTCTTTCGCAACCTCCAGCGGGCCTTGCCTCGGTTCGGGGCGCTCACTGAACCCGATCGCCAGCGTAGAAAACGCAGCCTGTGATGCCAGCAGTCGTAGTCGGCCCTCGATGCGATCGATCTCCAACGTGACGCGCTGCAGCTCCTTTTCGATGGTCAGGATCTGCGAGAGGTCCTTCGAGGACGCCAGCAGCTTCGCGATCCGAGCGCGGGTTGCTTTGAGGTTGTCCAACCGCACCTCGATGTCGTGGAACTCCTCCGACACGTCCATCGCCTGGACGCCGCGTGAGCGCACGTCTCCCAAGCCCTCCAGTTGTTTCATGGACCGACGAAAACGCTTGGAAGGCACGCGGAGTTGCAAGGTGGTGTCGGTCATCTTGGCGACGTAGCCGCCCGCGGCCACCGCAATGGCGACGGCATCGTCGATCGCGGTCGACGTGGTGGAGAAGTCGACTTCGAGGGCCAACTGACCGGTGAAGATGATCATCTGGTCGACGCTGTCGGCACCCGTCGTTCGCATTTCCTCGATCGCAGGCTGCGCATCGCTGCCCGGGTTGTGCGCCGCGACCGACTTGGGCGGCGGGGACCCCAGTACGGCGGTTGGCGGCACCGCTTCCATCGACGTGCCCTCGACCCCCAGGTGCATCGGCACGGGCATAGACATGCCCATGGGCGCGGGCGAGGCGGACGTC
>JAESSZ010000397.1 GCA_016763875.1 Nannocystaceae bacterium | reverse complement strand
CCGTGAACGCCCCCTTTTCGTGCCCAAAGAACTCTGAATCTTGCAGCGTTTCGGGAATCGCGGCGCAGTTGACCGCCACAAACGGACCGCTGGCCCGTGCACCGTTGTCGTGGAGCGCGTGCGCGACCAGTTCTTTGCCGGTTCCGCTGTCGCCTCGGACCAACACCGTGATGTCGCTCGCCGCGACCTTGGCGATCTGGCTAAAGAGTTGGCGCATCGGCGCCGAGCGGCCCACAATTTGGTCGAATCCAGGACCCTTGAGTTCACGCTGCAGTTGCTCTACCCGCGTTGACAGGGTGTGTTTCTCAGCCGCGTTGCGGACGGTGGTGAGAAGCTTGGTCCGCGTGGGGGGCTTGGACAGATAGTCGTACGCGCCCATTCGCATCGCATCCACGACCGTCGCGATATCGCGATCTCCCGTCAGGATGATCACCGGAACAGTGCGATGTCGCTCGCGAATCTGCGCCAACACTTCAAGCCCGCTCATGCCGGGCAATCCCAGGTCGAGACACACGACGTCGGGAAGCGTGCGTGACAAGGCGTCGAGCAGCGCCTCGGCGTCGGGCAGCGCCTCCGCTCGAAATCCCCCACTGGTCAACCATCGCTGGACCAGAACCGCGGCGTCCGGGTCGTCATCGACCACAAGCACCAATGGCATTGACGTGGACTCCACGCGGCTCTCGTACGTTGATGTGTTCGACAAACCCAAGTCAGTGTTCCAACTTACGACATTGCAAGTGGGACGCCACGGCTAACTCTGCGATTTGACGTGCCGCCGCCGTCGGTGGCGTACCGGTGTGGAACACCGAACGCACCATTTCGGCACACGCACGTCAGCAGGTCTGTCGAGGACGCCTTCGCATGAAGAATACAACGAGCGCGAGCAGCGACCATGGTGGGTATCCACGCTGCGACTGGCAACCACATCCAACGACCTTTTCCTCCGTCACCGTTGTGCAGGACGATATCGGAGTCGACGCGGCGCGAGCGCGCGTGGTCAGCGTGAGGGCCGAGACTTCGAGTTCGAGTTCGCCCTCACCTATCGCGACGAAGCTCACCAAAGACACGTCGTAGTCGGACAACGGCGCACAAGTGTCCAGAGAACGGAACGCGGCGCGCGGGATCTGGATGTACTGACCATCGGGTCGCGCCGCAAGCAGCACACATGCTTGGTCCTCCGCAGGCCTTCCGAGGTCTTCGAGACAGACCTTCAGCTCGCGACTGCTTCGTAGCCAGAACTCCACCCCGCCAAACGTCTCGGAGCGCAGCGGCGCGGACCCTCCGCCAATGTGCCGAGCAACCCCCGCGAAGTCGCTCACAGTGGCGTGCACGCTCGCGCAACCGTCCAGGCGGATAGAATCCGTAGCCAGGCCGGGCGTAGAGACGTCCGGGCACCCGTCGTTGGACCACGTGTGCATGAGGGTTTCGCCGCCCCACATCGAGTCATCCAAGGCGGTCCAAGCGCCATCCGACATCCAGACGCGGTCCACCACCGAACCGCTGGCATCCACCACCTCGAGGGTCGCTTCTGCGAATGGTTCCGACGAATAGCGGCTTTTCCGTGCACTCACGATACTGAGCCCGCGCACGACCCACTCACCGTCCGTCGCGCGAGTGGAAAGCCGGAGCTGGAGCCCACTGCCCTCAGAGCGTGGCGACAACTCGAAGTCGACACTCGAGCCCAGCGTCGATGCTCGGCGGACGTAGACCTGCGGGGCCTCGGCGATGAGCCCCCAGGTGGCGCCAGAGCGTTCGAGCACATCGTGAAGGATCGCGAGCTCCAAGCCCGGCCGCGGAGACCAGGCCTGCACGTTGAGGACGCGCTGATCGACGGCGACGGGGGGATAGTTGTCGTGAAGCCATAGGGAGTGCGCGATCCATCCGCCGCCGGGCTGTTCGTAGAGCTTCACCTCGACTGCATATTCCCCCACGAGGGACCGTGAGTGCTGGGAGGCAAACCGGAGCACCTTCCCGTCCGGTTCCGCGCTGGCGTGAACATTGCTCAGGCGCGATCCTGAGGCGCGATCGCATAGCGCCTTGGCGTGCTCGTACACCTCGCCACGCGACTCCACGATGAGCGCGCTGGCCACCGTTTGTGAGGCCTCGTCGTGGTAGTCGACCGAGACGACCGCCGTCGCGTTGGTGATTGAGACCAGGTCTGTCGGCGTAGCATCGACCGGGACCGAATTCGCTGGTCCGACGGTCGGCAGCAGCATTCGCAGGGCGGCTTCGCTTTCGCTGCGATGGCCTCCTCTGAACGCCAGACGCTCCGCGGCGGCTGGCGCGATCCAGCCCTGGCTCCGAGAACGCGCAATGGTGCGACGAGCAAGGGCCGCGCCAAGCCGACCGTTGGATTCAAGTCCGGAGTCCTCCCCGCCGGACGCTCCCGAGCTGGTTTGTACGCCTATCGGCCCGACCGATCGCGAGCACGCTCCGTTGCTGGTGGTCACCCGGTACAAACGTGTTTCCTCGTAGTGAAGTGCGTAGGGGTCTCTCGTAACGACTGTCGAGTTTCCCGAGAAGTCGTCGGCGGTCAAGGTTGCGAGGAGTTGTTGGGGCGCATCGATGTCGGCGTCATTCACCGCCCGGTGGATCGAGATCGTGTACGCGGGACTCGGGAACTCGACTTCGAGCACAACATCGACGCCAGGTTCGGATGGGTCACCGTCGTAGTCCGGATCGTCGTGGACCCTGAATTCCGAGATGACGGGCGACTGCGGGCTTCGCACCGTGAAATTGTAAGAAGCGACCGCCGTCCGCAACTCACCCAGTGCTGTGCCTCTGCACTCAGCGGTCAGGGCCACGAGCCCGTCGGCAGGACAGCCTCCGAGCGCACACTCGACATCAAACGTGCGCGCCAGCGAGATGCTCGCTCCCGGAGCGAGCGCCCCAAGCACCCAGGTGGCGCTCGTTGCTGTGAGTGACGCCGTTGGGTCGTCGTCGGCCAGCGTCACCCCCTGTGGCAACGAGACCACCAGCTCGACATCGTCCACCGCGCCGAGCAGAGCGTCGCAGCGAAACTCAACCGCCAAGGCGTCACCGCAGTTGAGATTCGTGTTCCCCGGAAGTTCAGACGATACGGATGCGAGGAGGTCCGATGGCACGACTGAGTGAAAAAATGCCATCCAGTTGTCGTTGAAGTTGCCGTTCATCACCATGACCGGGCGACTCGAGGCGACGCGGAGGTACGGACGGTTGCCATCGCTGGTGATGGCGGCGAAGTCTGCGGTGTCGACAACGAAGTCGTAGTACTCGTCGGTGTCGATCAACAGCGTGTGGTTGATGAGCGCACCGCTCGTATCGACGTCAGTCACCGTGACGCTGGTGTCGTCTTCGAATGCGTAGAGGTACAGGTGAGAGGCAAGGCCACCGGCCGGGTCTGAGTTATTGGTAAGCTCTCCCGTGGGGTCCACGACGTTGAGCTGACGACCGGGTGGACCGACATACGCCGTGAACGTGTGGCCTAGGTTGGTACCGTTGTCGGAAGACACGCCACTGGCAAAGTCGGACGTGCCGTAGCTCCCGGTCTCCATCCAGTTGCCCTCGAAAACCGTGCATCGGTTATAGGGTGGATCCACCTCGAGTCGGTAGACCTCTGCGTCGCGGAATGCGGCGTTGGAGGCCCCCACGAGGTCCATGTGGCCCCCCGCAACAACCGCTTCGTTGGTGAGCGGGGTCCACGCGTTGGCTTCGCTTGTGGCTCCGAAGAGGCTGACCTGCGACGGCTCGGGGCACACGATGCGAAGCTCCTTCTCGGATTCGCGCCCCGGGTTGTGCGGGATCGTGAAAAAGAACAACGAGCCCGCGGATGAGCCGTTGGCACTCGGAACGAAACCGGCACCGTCGCGTGCCTGGTTGCCGCCAGTGATCTGCCCAAGGTGACCGTACTGCACCGTGACCGGCTCCGTAGCCTGAACCCAGTAGGTGTGGCCAGGGTCTAGGATATCGAGGCCCGCGCCATTCTCCCGCACGTTGAGGTCTTCCCCCTCGTCCAGCGTTGTCTCCAAAACTACTGGCGCGCCGTCCAAGTCAATCTGCGTCGTGCCGGTGGAAATCGACGGGGTCACCGTGATGTCCCGAACGCTGACTACGGTTCCATCCTGATACGAAAAAATATTGATGTCGTTGTCGGCGCCCGATGTTGGCGGGGCGTATACGAAAAAACTGCGACCACGCGCACCACCTCCCTCCGCGGGAACCCAGTCGTGCTGCCAGTTCGAGGCCGTCGCCATCTGAACCACAACAGCGTGATCGGCGATGATGCGAAAGTAGTCGCCGTCACGGATCCCCCCACGATCGTCATCCACCTCCCCGTCGGCGAGACGAATGATCTGGCTCTGCCCACGCGCCAACACCACACCAAGCACGGTGTCGTCGTCGTCACCGTCGGCGTCATCATCGATGATGTCGACCGTCACCGGAAACGGCGACACATTGGTCACGATGAGCGAGACGGCGCGAGATGCTGAGTGGTCGTTGGGTGGTACGAACACGTTGAATCTCGTCGAAGCATCGCCGACCGCCCCGGCTGTACCGGACACCGCAAAGCTCGCGAGGAGCGCCGCAACGCTGGCGAGGGGTAAGACAGTGAGGCGGCGAGTCAGGATCGGGCACGCACAAAAACCCGTTGGCCGGCTGCTCATCGGCAACCGCCCGGGACCGCCCGCAGCACTCGGACCGGGTGTCCGTCTCCCCGATAGGGGGGCGAGGATGAGCGGACCACCTCAAACGGCTCGACATACTGTTTACGACTAAAGCGGCCCCAGTAGCGTGCCGTCGCGCGAAGCAGGTCGCCTTCGAGATAGTCGCATTTGGACACCTGCGACACGTAGCGACCCACGGCCTCCAGCTTGGCGTTCAGCGTGTCTGAGATGTCGTCGAAATGGGTCGGTGCGAACGCCGTGGTCGACGAAGGGCTCTGATAACAAAGGACCGACGGTACGTTCCTCGCGGCGACCAGGGTTGCCTGGTGGGAGGCCCGATGGTCTTGGTGTGTATCGTGGCGGGAGTGCGTGTACACCAACGTCGGACCGGTCTCGCGCACCACCTTTTCGATGGCCT
>JAESSZ010000396.1 GCA_016763875.1 Nannocystaceae bacterium | reverse complement strand
TCGATGCCGCCACGGCGCATCTGGCTGGACTTGTTGTCGAGCACATCGGCGGCGACTTGAGCCTGACCGACCCTCTCAACCTCGGGGACGGCGCCACGGCTATCCCGGCGACCGTTGGCTCGCGAGATGAACTCGAGAAGGCGTTTAGCGCACTGACCGGGCACAAGAACGCGGGCTGGGAGAACCTTCCTGAGACGATCCTCGTGCGCGTCACTTCGGGCAGCGAGCGTTGGCTGTACACGATCTTTGCCAACCGGATCTACGAGGCTCACGAGCGCGTGTACCAAGAGGGCCTCGACCGAGTGCCCGCGGACGATACGCTCAGCGTCGAACGCGGTGTGGTTGGTGCCTACCCCGGCCTGTTTGTCGATGTCCCGCTGGAAGGCGCGGCCAAGTTCATCGCCTCGTTGGCGGCGATCAAGAACGCCTCGGATTGGCGTGAACTTGTGCGGCGTGAGTCCGACGGTCCCGGTTCGATTATTATCGACCGTCGGAGCCCTGATTTCTGGACGTCCCTCGACGAGGTTCACAACCAATGGTTCAAGGAAGACTCGGTTGACGCCGCGGTCCTCGACGTCAGCGAGTACCTGTGGCCGCAGCAGCTGTAGCTGCGAGTCGTACTCGCCTCAAGACATAAGAAAAGCATAGACGGCGGCGGTTCTTCGGAATCGCCGCCGTTTGTAATTGTGCTGCTGTACAGCGGTGCTGCTCTACAGCGCTTCGAGGTATGCGACCACGGCGTCCACGTCGTCCGCTGGCGCCTGTGCGCCGCTCGGAGTCAACGCCAGCATGTCGCGCGTCGCGGCCACCAAGGTCGCCGCCCGACCGTCGTGCATGTAGGGCGCGCGTCTCGACACGCCGTGCAGGGTAGGGATCTGCATCGGGCCGTCTCCTAGATCCGAGTAGGCGTTGGAGGTCAGGTTTGGGCCGCTGTGACACTCTTGGCAGCCGTATTCGAGGAACAGTGCCGCGCCCTTGGTGGCGGCGGCATCGCTGAGTTTGCGCACCGGATTGGGCTGAGGCATGTCGAACACCCAGCCCTGCAATGCCTCGACACGCTCACTGGGCTGGCCTTGGCCGCTCATGCGACGACCGCGGACCTCGTGCACCAGCGTAGCCATGTCGGCCATGTCGCCATCCCAATGGAACGGCTCGGTGCCGCGCAGCCCGACGTTGAGGGGCTGGGTGCGACGCGGCCCGATGCCCGTGAAGCTCCAGACCCGCCCGTCGTCTCCGCCTTCGGGGTGACAGGAGGCGCAGGAAAGACCGGCGCCAGTGTCTTTGTGGAAGAGGTCGTGGCCAGTGTCGACAACCTCGTCCCCGGCGAGATCAATGACCTCGACCACTTCACCGTCCGTGATCCGGTACAGCGACGGGGAGGCCCTCGTTTGTGCAATGAGAGACCCGTTTGGCTCGAACGCAACGGCTACGAAGTCGTCGAACGCGTCCAGCGCGTTGGGGATGTCGCACTCGACGTCGGATGATCCGTCGAAGTCGCGCAGGTCGAACTCGATGAGGCCGACCTCGCTCTCTAGCTCGAAACCATCCAGGGCATTGTGTTGGGACGGGATCGCGACGACGATCTTCTGGCCGTCGGGCGACATGGCCGCATCAACCGCGAGCGCCACGTTCTGTACCGCCATTCCGTGGATGATGGACCCGTCGGGCCGCATTGCACTGAGCGCGGGATGAACGGCACCGCCGCAGGGGGGTCCGAACACACCTCCGCCGTAGCCATCTCCGCCGAAACCGGTATCGGCATCACCGTCGAAACCCGTATCGGCGTCATCGTGCCCAAACTCATCGGGGCGTGAGGCGTCAAGCGGCGCCGTGTTCGCCAGTTGGTGGAGCATCATCCAACCGCCGTAGGGCATCGGGAACGTACGCCATGCCGTGCTGGGGGCGTGCGGGCGTCCTTGCGCTGTGAGGGACAGTGGAGCCCCGTGGGCGGTGGAAACCCCCTGCGAATCGACGGCGATCACCTCGGCGGACCGAAACCGTGTGACCAAGAGGGTGTCGTCGTCGAGCAGGACGTCGCGAAGGTCGGGTGCAACGTGGTCCCGCCTCGTAATGTCCCCCGTATCGGCGTCGATGCGCACCAGTTCCCCGCCTGCACAGGCGACGGCCATGGTGTTGGTGGCCTCAACGAACGCAATGCCTCGCGGATTGGGACAAACCGCTGTGGTGCTGATGAGCACGCCCGAGGTCGGGTCGACCGCGATGACTTGGCCAGACCCGCGCAGCGTAATGTGGACTAGGCCCGCACCGTCCTGCGCCAATCGGAAGGGACGGGCGCCGCTGTCGAGGGAGAGCGTGGCTGTTTCCTTGGACGTCGCGAGGTCGACGATGTGCACGAGATCGCGATCGGGGTCTGATGCGAGTGCGTACGCCCCGTCGTCGGTGACCAGCAGAGTGCCACCGGTGATGGGCGGCGGTGGTGTACCAGCGCGGACAACGGGACGCTCGTCGTCTTGTGCCGAGGAGTCGTTGGGCGACCCGGCGGCCCCCTGCGTCGTGGTACTGCCTTCCGGGTCGGCTGAGCTGCACCCTAGCGAGATCAGGGGTACCCAGAGGCATGCGGTGTAGATTGTCTTCATCGTGTCGGCTGCTCCTTTTTGTTTCACGCGCCATGCCTGTTGGCGTTTCCTCGAATGTGCCGCTAGACATCGAGCCGACGCCTAGCCGCAGCCCACCTCACGACTCGGCACACATTGGCGCTGGCACATCTCCACGATGAACCCGCCGTCCAGCGAGGGATCTCCGGCCCGGGTCTCCACGTCCTGGAACTCACCCGAAATGCAGTCAGGCGTCACGCTGAAGAGCCTCACCGTGCCCGTACGCGCGGTCGTACTTGGCTCGCGGGCGTCACCTGTGGCCACGGCGTACGCGGGGTCAGTCAGGCTCGCCAGCTCGTAAACGCCAGGTTCGAGCTCATCGGGCGCAAGCGTGAGGCTGATGCCCCATCCACACGTCAGGCTGCCCAGCGGAATGTGCTCGCATTCCAGCCTCTCAGGAGCAAACGTATCGGCGCAGTCTCTGACTTCCCTGTCGCTGAGGCGAAGTCGGACGCTGCCTGCGGCCACAGGATCGCCCACTGGGTCTCGCGCTCCCGGGAGAGCGAGCACGCCCCAGCCGGAGATAAGTCCTTCCAGCGGCAGGGTCGACTCCGGCAAGCTCCCGCACCGGGTTTGGGCGGGCTCGGGGAAGTTACCCTCGAAAGGGTCACCCCCGTCGCTGCCGAAGAACGTGGTGCTTCCGCCAAACGCCTGGCCTTCGCCGCCGGCCTCGTCATGCTGGATGCGGTCAGTGCCGCAGCCGAATGCCACGAGAGTCGCGGCGAACGCGGTGGGCCCGCTGAGCTGGCGGAAGTACATCGGCACAAGGTTCACGCGAAACCCACCTACGAGTTTCCGCTCTCATTGGCTTTTCCTGCTGAGTTCCCGCCCGGGGCGTTTAGTTGGCAACTCAAAGGCAAGAGGTGCGTGGTTAGGACGCTACCCTGTCTTTGCCGTGGTCCCTCTCGTTCTCAGCGCCGCACTGGCCTGCTCGGGTGCGCTTAGCGCACAGCCCGCACTTCCCGCCGATACCGGGAGGTCGACGGTCTGGTTGTCCGCGTTGGCCCCGGACGACTCGCTCATCTCGGGCAGCGATGGCTCGGGCGCCGCACAGCAACTGGTGGCGTGGCTCACGACCGAACTGCCCGCCGAGGGTTACCCAGTGACCGAAGTCCGGACCGACGCACAGATCGAGCTCACGGTGATCTCGTTGGGGGTGGGCGTTGGGTACCGCGTCGTTGCGAGCGGCAAGACCCACGAACAGTTCGACGTCGCGGTCGGCCAAGACGCGGCGGTGCTCCGGCTCGAGCTGCTGCAACGGGCTGTCGATGCGCTCGATGCCGTCGAGC
>JAESSZ010000395.1 GCA_016763875.1 Nannocystaceae bacterium | reverse complement strand
GCTGTCACCCGGCGAGACGCCAGCGTTGCGGGTGTCTGCGTTTTCGTTGGTTGGCGGCGCCTCTGCTTGTTGCGTGGCGTTGGCGTCGACGGCACCGGCAGACTCCGCATCGGTGCCTGCATTGTCGCAGGCCAGTAGCAGCAGGATCGCCGCCAGCCATCGGGTGGGCCCTCGCACGCCGCACGGTATGTCATAGTTGCCGCTTCTTATGCAGCACGCTTCGTTTCGCGGGACTCCGCAGTACATCGTAGCCGACGAGCTGACGCGCGCGGTCGACGTTTCAATCCATCTCGGCCGACCATTGTTGCTCAAGGGGGAGCCAGGGACCGGTAAAACCCTACTGGCGGTGAACCTGGCCAAGGCGCGGGACTGCACGCTGGAACGCTGGCAGGTCAAGTCGACCACCAAGGCGGTGGATGGGCTGTACGTCTACGACACCGTGCGGCGACTGCACGACAGTCGTTTTGGCGAGGGCGATGTCCGTGATGTCGCGCAGTACATCGACCTCGGACCGCTCGGACGGGCGTTCGAGGCCGAGGATCGGCGGGTGGTCCTGATCGATGAGATCGACAAGGCCGACCTCGAGTTCCCGAACGACCTGCTGCATGAACTCGATACGATGAGTTTCTCGATCCCTGAGACGGGTCGCACTGTGACCGCGCAGCAGCGACCGATCGTCATCATCACGTCGAACAACGAGAAAGAACTCCCCGACGCGTTCTTGCGGCGGTGCGTCTTCCATTTCATCGAGTTCCCGGCGCGCGAACTCATGGAGCGGATCGTGGCGGTGCATCATCCTGATCTCGACGATCAGCTGCTGGCGGCCGCACTCGAAGCCTTCTATCGCTTGCGCCGGGTCGACGGCCTCCGCAAACCGCCGAGCACGAGCGAGTTGGTGGACTGGGTCAGCGCGCTGCGCCACTCGGGCATCGATCCGGCCAAACTGCTGGGGGCGGGTCTTCCATTCATAGGTACGCTGCTCAAGAAGGAACAAGACGTCGAACTCGTGGGCCGCAAGATGGGCCGCGGGGCGATGAGCTGATGTTCCTTGAGTTCTTCTACAACCTGCGCGCGCACAAGGTTCCGGTCACCACCCACAACTGGCTCGCGTTCATGCGGGCGCTGGTTGACGGGCTTCATGGCGACTCACTGGACGGCTTTTACCAAGTCGCACGGTGTGTTCTCGTTTCCGACGAATCGCACTACGACGCATTCGACCAGGCGTTTGGCGAATCGTTTCGTGGTGTCGCGCGCGACTTGTCTGGTTTGTTGGAGGATCTCGACGATTGGTTACGCGACCCCAAACAGCTTCTGCATCTCGACCCCGCCCTAGCCGCGCTGCTCAAGACGATGGACATCGACACCCTGCGCCAGCAGCTATTGGAGCGGCTGGCAGAGCAGAAAAAGCGCCACGAGGGCGGCAGTCGTTGGGTGGGTACTGGCGGTACGTCACCGTTTGGCCAAGGTGGTCAGCATCCCAGCGGGATCAGAGTGGGCGGCACCGGTGGTGGCCGCAGTGCGTTGGCGGTTGCAGACGCGCGGCGCTTCCGTGCCTACCGACGCGACTTGGTTCTCGACACCCGACAAATCGCCGCCGCGCTACGCAAACTGCGAACGATGGGGCGCAAGGGCGTCGATGACGAACTGGACATCGACGCGACGGTTGACGCCACCGCTCGAAACTGCGGAGACCTCGAGATCGAGATGCGTCCACCGCGGAAAAACGACGTTCGCGTACTGCTTCTGATGGATGTCGGCGGGAGCATGGACCCGTTTTCAATGCTGGTCTCAGGGCTATTTTCGGCCGCGACCGCCAGCGGCGGCTTTCGGGAATTGCGCTCGTACTACTTCCACAACTGTGTGTACGACCGGGTCTACGAGGACGCCGCGTTCAGCAAACCGGTGGGCACCCCCGAGCTGCTGCGCCAGCTGGATCGACACTGGCGTTTGGTCGTCGTTGGGGACGCCTACATGCACCCGGGCGAGTTGATGATGTCCTCGGGTAACTGGTACGACGGCACACGTGGGCCAGTCGGCCTGACTTGGCTGGCCCGCCTCGCCGATCGCTTTCCCCGCAGCGCGTGGCTCAACCCCGAGGACCCCGAGATCTGGGATGCGCCCACAGTCGCGGAGATCCGACGCGTGTTCTCGATGTTTCCGTTGACGCTTGCTGGCCTGGACGCGATGGTGAAGCACCTGCGAAATCCTCCTGGGGCGACGCGATCGGCCCGGATCCATGCGCTGGCGCGTGCGAGTTGAACCGTGATAGTTCAGGCGCATGCCGACGCTTCGCCACCTGAGCATGTTTGCTGCGGCCCTCGTGCTGTCCGGTTGTCCCAACAAGGATGACGCTGCCGATGGTGCCAAAGACGACGGGAAGGCGGCCAAGGATGGCGGCAAGGACAAAGACGACGGAAAGGCTAGTTCCGACGAGGGAGAAGCGTCCCTAGTGGTCGCCGAAGGCGACGACAATACGGAGGGCCCTATCCCGCCAGAAGCGTCGATGGTGCTGTTTTCGATCGAGGGTGCGTTGATGCCTCTTGCGTGTTTCGACAAGGCGAGCGGCACGATCAAGGCCGGCAAGGCGTGCCTGGGCCTGGTCAAAGAAGGGGAGTCGGTGCGACTGGACGCGGGCTTTTCCAACGCGCGCAACAAGCCCGCAGGCGGACGTGTCGAGCCAACGTGTCTCGACGGTGCGGGCAAAGAAGTTGCGATCGCGATCGAAGGTATTTCCGAGGCGAACTACAAGTTCGCGACCTGGCCGCCCGCGGGCGTGCGTGCGGTGAAGATCGTCGAGGACGACACACTGGGCGGCTCGGCAACGACAGTCGACGACGAGACCCTCGGCAAACTTCTGGCGGCCATGCAGAAGTCTCGCGCATCGCTCAAGGGGGACGTCAAGGTGCACCAGGTTGCGAAGGTCGACCTCGACGGTAACAAGAAGAAGGACGTCTTTTACTCCGCGTTCATCCGAGACCCCAAGGTCCTCGAGCAGTACGCGTGGAGTGGAATTTTCCTGGCCCGTGACGGCAACGTGGATGATCTGCTGCTCGTGGAGAAATCCAAGTCGCGCAAAGACGTGTTCGAGGTTCGGGCGACCGTCAACCTCGACGGCAAGGGCGACAAAGAGGCGTGGATTCGTCTGGTGTGGGCCTAGGGCGGTGGCGATCGTGTGTATCGCTTCGACGGCGGAGCACCGGCCGCGGTCGGCAAGTGGACCTGCGGCGCCTAGTATTGCGCTGAGGGCACGAGCGTGCGCTTGGCCTTGTCGTCAGGCTTCTTGGCGGCAACCAAACGACTCAGCATGGTCTCAAGGCCCTTGCGTGAGCACGTTCCGTCGCGCCAGGTGAGTAGGCGTACCGCGCCATCCCAGCCGCCGAAAAACGCCCAGTTCAAGCCGCGATAACGGCTCAACACAACGCCATCGACGCCGATGGAGACCGCCGCTGGCGCGTCTCGCATCGCAGATTGCCGGTAGTGGGTTCTGACTGCCGAACTGACGTTGTCTTCGGCGAGATGTGAAAGGCGAAACCATAGGCCCGCGCCCTTTTTTGACCGGAAGTGGTAGCCGCAGCTCGACTGGAATGACTCGCCCAGGTACTGGTCCAGTCCGCACGCCTCTTTGACGAGGTTGGCGTGAAAACCAAGGTTGTCTTCGCAGCAGGTTGGGTTGGGCAGCTCAGGTGCGTAGAGGCGGCACACGCCGTTGGTGTCGTCCGCGCGCCCTGAGCCCAGCGCCGTGTTGGGTTGTGGCTCCAACTCGGATCCCGCGAGGGCGCTGGGGGGGTCGGAGGCGGCCTCGACATTTTCCGGGTTTCGCTTGAGTCCATCGGCGCGCTCAAGCGTTTTCGCGGGATAGAGGTCCTCACCGCGACGTACCACCCTGGGGTCGGCTTCGGTCAGTTCCGGTTGTTGGGCGCTAACGGGCGTCGCTGCCCCTTGCGGGGCGGTTTCGACTGGGCAGCCAAGCAAGACCGTCGTGAAGACCGCCGCGAAGGCCGTCGTGGTGCTCGGGCCGCCCATAGCCCGGGCCAAGGTTTGGCGGTGCGACTCGCCTGAGTAGATCGACACGGCGCTGTATTACCGCGTTTTCCTACGCTGAGCACCTGTGCCCATCCCAAGCAGCAGCAGAGCCAGTAGGCCTGGTTGTGCGCCGCGGGGGGCCCCCGAGCGGCAAGCGCAGCCGTCTTCTTCGGGACTTGGTGGCGGGTCTTCGCCGACGACGATGGTGAAGTCGACGGTGCTGGCGTTGCCGGCCTCATCGGCCACGACGACGTGGAACTCCCATTCACCGATCGGGAGAGCCGAGACCGTAAACCCAGGCTCAAGCAGGCGTTGTGCGTCGGGGGGAGGGCCGTCCTCGCCGACCCAAGCGGCCATCGAGTAGGCTTGGGGGTGCAGGTCGTCGTCGAGTTCGAACACGACGTCGAAGTTCGCGGGTGCCTGGAAGTACGCGCCAGGCGAAGGTTCGACCAATGTGATCGTTGGCGACTCGGTGTCCAGGTAGGCGGGGCCAAACAGGTGCGTGAGCACTGCGGGGGCATTTTGGAGGTCCCCGTTGTCACAGAACATCGCGTTGACCTCGGGGCAGGCGGCCTTGTCGGGCTCGAGGTCGGAGTTCTTCACCACGGGCGCGCAGGTCTGCGAGAAGGTGATCTGGGCGTTGCTCCCAGCGGGGAACATGATCGACTGCTCAGCGTCGACGTGGTCCAGGCCCCAACTGTGCGCCGCTTCGTGCAGGGCCGTGGTCGCTCCACCGTTGACCCAGCCGTTGAGCTCGCCATCGACGTGGGCAAAGACAATCTGGTTGGGGCGTTGATCGCCGCAGTCGCCGGCCGGGGCACTGCCCAACGCGCCGTAGTCCGCCTCGTCGCCGCCGTACACGACCATGGTGTAGTCCTCGTCGTCCGATGGGCGCAGGCCCGTGATCCGGATTCCGTAGTCCGAGGCATCGCGGCGCATTGCCTGGAGAATCGAGACCTTGGTCTGCAGCGTGCCCGAGAACGGCTCGAACG
>JAESSZ010000394.1 GCA_016763875.1 Nannocystaceae bacterium | reverse complement strand
GCCCGCCAGAACTTGCCTTCGTCGACGATGGCGATCGACAGCCACCGTCTGTCGGCGGTCTCATAGACGCCGTAGTGTGGCAGGGCGTGCAGCCGGAGCCGGGCAATCTGCTCGAAGCGTCGAGTCTTTTTCAGGCCCTCGCCAACACGATCGACCCGGGCCGGGGTGCCGTACTGCTCGACAATGCCCGCGAGCCCGGCGAGCACGGGGTTTCGCTGTCGAGCGAGCCACGCATTGACGGGCCTCACCGCGTCGGACAGGCGCGCGTTACGGGCGTTGAGACCTTCTTCCCAAACGTAGGCCCAGCTGAGCACCGTGTCGCACAGCGCGACGTCGATAGCTCGCCCGACTCCGTCGCGTTCGCGAGCGAACAAGGCGGCGACGATTGCGGTCGACGCGGTGAGGCCCGAGGAAAAATCCGCGATAGGCAACGCGCAGCCCCAGGGGTGGTCGTCGGCGTCGCGCATCATGTGACACACCCCCGTGATCGCTTGAAGATTGAGGTCGTGCGCGGGGTAGTCTCGGTAGGGACCCGACTGCCCAAATCCGCTGACGGAGCAGTAGACCAGACGAGGGTACCGACTGCGCAGTGTGTCGCTGTCCATGCCAAACCCGGCCATCACGCCGGGCCGGAATCCCTCGATGATCACGTCAGCCGAGGACAGCAATGGTTCGATACTCGCGCGAGCGCCTGCGTTCTTGAGGTCGACAACGACGCTCTTTTTGCCTCGGTTGATGAGGTCGAACAGTCGCCCGATGTTGCGGGCCGTGTCTCCCCGAGGTGGCTCGACCTTGATGACTTCAGCGCCGAGCGATGCCAGCACCATCGTGGCGTAGGGCCCGGGCAGATTCATCGTGAAGTCCAGGACGCGGACTCCGGTCAGTGGAGCGGGGGGGTCCTCAAGGCCGGGCACGTGCGCACGGTAACCTGATGGTGGTTCGCGCCGGGATCCGGGCAACTACGTCGTGGTGCCGTCGGGGAAGGCGAGCGACAACGGCCGCAAACTCGGTGTCCAACTCGACTGTCACATTGATGGCAAGACGCTGTTGGAGACGATCGAAGTCGACGCGGCGGCCAGCCGGAAGAAGATCGTCAAGAGTGGCGATGGCAAGATCGCCATCACGTTGACACTCGCCCCCAAGCGAGTCGCGCGAGAGACGATTACGCCGCCAAGAGGAAGCGGGACATCGGGTTCGAAAACGACAGCAGGGACCCCCTTGCTGGTCTGAACTGAACCTCGTTTCTCGGCGTCCTGCCGCGTTCTGACCGGGACTGAGCGCAGCAGTGTTCCCCATGATTCGCTTAGGCGCGTGCGGCGACAAGTCGCACAGGTGTCCCTATCCGGGATGCCTACCGGCTCGTATGTTCCCCTTTTTGGGATCCGGTAAGGAACTTGCTAGCCATGAACCCATGGCCAGTCGGATCACCGCGCGTCGTCGCAGACTCTCCCAACGCGGGCACGGCGGTGCTGTGAACCCCGGTCCGCCCGCGGACCTGCTGGCGCACCGCTGCCGTTCTTTGATTCGCCAAGGTCGTCGGCGGCAGGCGAGCAACGCCCTGCGGCAGCTCGCCAACCGCGACCAACATGCGGCGACTTGGGTGCGCCTGGGCGTTCTGCTCGCGCAACTTGGGCGGACCGAAGCATCGGTCAACGCGCTCAAACAGGGTGGGTGGTTGCATCGACAGCGCGGGCAACCTCGCCGCGCGACCGTCGTGGAAGGGCTGATCGCAGGCGTTTTGGCCAACAGCCATGGCCTTGCCGCGTAGCTAGTACATGATGAAGCCGGCCGCAGGTTGCTCGGGCTCCGGAAGATCTGTCTCCCCGAGCATCGAGCGCAGGTCAATCTCGATAGTCCGGGACAGCGCGTTCATGGGTACGTCGTTCATGCTGCGTTCGAACGGATCTTCGCTCGCGTCGCCGATGCCTTCCATCATGGAGAAGACCCACGCGATCAAGCCCGACGATGCGATCATGGGAAACGCGGCTGTCACCGACTCGAGCGAGACTCCGTTGTGCGTCATGTGATCGGCGAAGATCTCGAGCAGTCCGAACGGCACCAGGAAGATGAAGACTCGCGTGAACCAGCGAGAAAACTCGGCGTACTGCCGAGGAAACGGCGTGTTCTTGATGCGCTCCGATTTACCTTGGTAGCCGTAGAACGCTTCAATGATTTTCATGAGCTCGAGTTGCCTGAACATGTCCAGGTGACCGGCTTTCACCAGCTTTGCGAGCTCCAGGCTCTGGCGAGCGAGCAGATGGGTTGCTGGGTTGGCGAGGTCGCGAATGCGGTCGCGTTCCTCGCTGCCGATGAAGGGCTCAAGCTCCTTGTCCCAGTCGTTCCGCATGAGCGTGGCATCGCGGACCAATCGTGCCTTGGTGCCTCGGGCGGGCGCGTCCTCGAAGCGAGATTTCTTGCGCAGCTGGACCCGGAGCGAGTTGACCCATGCTAGCTGCCGATACACCAGCGCGCGCCGTGCTGCTCTTGCCGCGTCATCCTCGTTACCGGGGTCGACGTAGCATAGGATTGAGCTGGCCCAGGTTCGACTCCCGTTCACGATGCCGCCCCAGATCTTGCGACCCTCCCAGAATCGGTCGTACGCCGCGTTGTTCTTGAAGCCGACGTAGAACGCAACCGCAGTGCCGATGGTGGCGATCGGCAAGAAGGGCATGCGCAGGATCGTCAACCCGCCGAACGTGTACAGCGCGTACACGACCGCGGCCCACATCCCATTGATCGAGATACTGATCGAGGCGATGCCGAGGATTCGACGCCACCCGAGTCGTCGTAGAACGATCATCGGTGCTCAGGCACCCTTCGGCAAGATCCGCTCGATGGCGTCGGTGATCTCAGCGTCGGTCGGTTTAACACTCGGCTCAAAACGTCCCACGACTTTGCCGCTGGGATCGACGAGGAACTTGGTGAAGTTCCACTTTACTTCGCCCTGCATGCCTTCCTCAGCCTGCTCGGTCAGCATCTTGAACAGCGGCGCTTTGTCTGGGCCTTTGACGACAACCTTGTCGAAAACGGGGAACTCGACGCTGTACTTTTCGTCCACGAACTTGCGAATCTCGGCGGCGTTGCCGGGTTCTTGGGCGCCATAGTCGTTCGAAGGAAATGCGAGTACTTCGAAGCCGCGAGCGCGGTACTTGTTGTAGACCGTTTGCAGGTCTTCGTACTGCGGGGTGTACCCGCACTCGGACGCCGTGTTGACGATCAGCAGCACTTTGCCTTTGTAGGCTTCGAGATCTGTCAGGGTGCCGTCGAGGACCTTGACGTCGACGACTTCCCCTTCTGGCGGGGCGTTGGCAAGCAGTTCTTCCGTCTTGTCTTGCCCCGATTTGGCTGGCGCCCCTTTGTCTCCGGCGGGCGTTTCGCTGGAGTTACAGGCGCCAAGCAGTAGAAGCATGGGCAGCACGTAGGTCCGCATGGGCCCGGTCATACCCGAAATCGTCGGCCGTCGCGACGATGCCGGTGCCGAAATGATGCTGCCAAACTCGGTTGACGATCACGCGGGCTGTCAGAGGATGACGCGGATTCGTCAACCAACGGGCGAAGGCCAAACGGACGCCAGATGTCGATGCAGCGGAGCGCG
>JAESSZ010000393.1 GCA_016763875.1 Nannocystaceae bacterium | reverse complement strand
TGGCGGCGTTACTGCTGGCGTTGAGCATGGCGACGGCCTGCGGAGCGACCGGCGCCACTCCTGACCTCATCGCGATCGAGCGCGGTTCCTTGGTCCTGGACGTCGACGTATCGGGCACGCTGGAGTCGGTCGAATCGTTGCGCGTGGGTCCGCCCGGTGTCGCTGGCGTGTGGAACTACAAGATCGCGATGCTGGCCGAAGAGGGGAAGCAGGTCGACAAAGACGCGCCGATCCTCGGGTTCGACACTACGGAGCTCAACAATCGCTTAGAGAGCAAGCAAGCCGAGCGCGACTCGGCGTCGACCCAGCTCCAGATGAAGCAAGCCGCGGCCAGGAGCGCGCGCGAAGATGAACGGCTGGGCATGGTGGAGGCACGCGCCGAGATGAGGAAGGCGAGGCTCAAAGCCGACATCCCCGAGGCGCTGCTGTCCACGATCGAGCTCGACCAGTCCAAGATTGACCTCGACCTGGCAAAGGCCAAAGTCGCCTTTCTTACCAAGAAGGGGGAGTCGGCCGCGCGTCGCGACAACTTCGACCTCGGTCGTTGGCGGACCAAGCGCGACCGTGCCGAGCGTCGGGTGACCGAACTCCAGGCCTCTATTGGGCAGATGACGGTGCTGGCGCCGCGGGCCGGCACAGTCATCCAACGCGCCAACTGGCAGGGCGACAAGAAGAAGGTCGGAGACTCGACGTGGCGCGGTGAGACCATACTCAGGGTCGTCTCGCTGGACCAAATGGAGGCACGCGGCGAGATCGACGAGGTCGATGTGAGCCGCGTCGCGGTGGGTCGGACGGTGTCACTGCGCCTCGACGCGCAAGCTGATCTCGAGCTGCGCGGGCGGGTCAAGGAAATCTCGCGCACAGTGAAACGAGCGTCCCCGGACAACCCTGTGAAAGTGGCCGTCCTCCTGATCAGCCTCGAGGACAACCCTGGTGTGAAGCTCCGACCGGGCATGCGATTTCGTGGACACGTGGAGACCGATCGCGAGGACGACGTACTCTTGGTCCCACTCGAAGCCCTTGAACACACCGCCCAGGGACCGGTCGCCTACAGACGCAGTGGCGGCACCGAGGTCGTCCCCGTTGAGCTTGGCCGCCGCAACGACACTTTCACCGTAGTGCTTTCCGGCCTTGAGGAAGGCGATGAGCTGGTGCCCGTCGCCGAGGTGCATCGATGAGAGTATTCGCTGCGGCCGCACTCGCACTCGCGCTCGCGGCGGGTTGCGGACCTCAGCGCGACGGCGCTGAGCAGCTGCCGACGTTCGAGGTTCTCGAGGCGGCGACCTTCGTACACAAGGTCAAATCCGAGGGCACCCTCGAAGCGGTCGAAGCGACACCAATCACAGCGCCACGCGACTCCGAGACCCCCATGAAAATCGCATGGCTGGCCGAAGACGGCTCTCAAGTGAGCGAGGGGGACGTCATCGTTCGATTCGACGATGCGGAGGCTCAACGCAAGAGGGCCGACAGCAGCGACGACATCAGCGCGGCTCAACGCGAAATTGCCAAGGTCCGCGCACAGAGCGGGGCGATGCAGCACAAGCGCGGGATGACGGCGGCGTTGGCGGACTTCGAGTCCGAGGTCGCGCGAGAGTTCTCCGCGAATGACCAGAAGATCCTCTCGCGGAACGAGATCATCGAGTCGACGATCGACGTCGACCTCGCGGAGGCAAAAGCCGCGCACTCGAAGAAACTGTCAGGCATCGAACGGTCGGTCGCCTCGCATGAACTGCAGCTTCACCGCATCGACGAGAATCGAGCCAATCGCGAGTTTGCCCGGGCTGACGAAGTCCTGTCACAACTTGAGGTTTTGGCACCCCACGACGGTATTTTGGTGCTCAGTCGCAACTGGCGCGGTGAGGCTGTCCGGGTTGGCGACACGGTGTGGCGTGGTCAAAAGCTCGGCGAGCTCCCCCATGCCGCCAAAATGCAGGCGGCGATGTTCGTCCTGGAAGCCGACGCCGGTCGGGTCGTGGCCGAACTTCCCGCGGAGCTCCGCATCGAGGCGCATCCCGAAACAAGCCATACCGCGACGGTCCAGCGCGTCGATACGCTCGCCAAGCCGCGCCACCCGGATGTACCGGTCCACTACGTCGGCATCACCTTGGCCCTGGAAACTACCGACCCAAAGCTCATGCGCATTGGGCAGCGCGTCACCGCGGTGATCGTCGTCGAAGAACCCGACGCCATCGCGGTGCCTCGCCAGGCGATCTTCGACCGCAACGGCAAGACGATCGTGTACCGCCGCGAGGGCGACAGCTACGAAGCGGTCGAGGTCGAGCTGGGCATGGCCAGCGCCGGACGTGTGGTGATCCCCTCGGGTCTCAGCCCGGGAGACGTCGTCGCGTTACGTGACCCGAACCGTGCCGACGAGGTGGTGGGCGCTAGGGGTGATGACAAAAAAGATGGGGAGCACAGCTGATGCGAGGAATCGACGCGCTTTTTGCTGCCCTGGAAAGCCTGGCCGAGCACAAGCTGCGCTCGGCCCTCACGATGCTCGGCATCATGTTTGGCGTCGGGGCCGTGATCGCCATGCTGTCGATTGGCGCGGGCGCCGAAGAGGAAGCGATGCGCCTCATCGACAAGATGGGGGTGCGCAACGTCTTGGTCCGCGCCAAGGACTACGAACCAGAAGAACTCAAAGAGCTGCGCAAGAAGTCGATCGGCGTCTCGCTTCGCGACATTGATGCGATCAGCGAGGCTGTCGCGGGGCTTGATTTCGTCGTGCCCAGAGTCGAGATTCAGCCGTATAAGGTCCTGTCGCACGACGGAAAAACAGAGGCGACCGTATTCGGAGTCTCGCGACACCACGCCGCCCTCGTCGACTTGAGGCTGGCCGAGGGACGGTTTTTTGACGCCATCGACGATCGCGAGCACGCACAGGTCTGCGTGCTGGGAAGCCAGTCGAGGCGCGAACTGTTTGGCGCAGACGTGGCCTTGGGTGAGCACGTCAAGATCAACGACGTCTGGCTCGAAGTGATCGGGGTCTTGTCCGCCGAGGACGCCGAAGGCACCGCCATTGAGGGCATCGCGGTCGCATCGCGCGCGCGCGAGATCTACCTGCCGACAAGCACCGCGATGCTCAAGTTTGATCGAGATCCGCTCGACTCGCCGCTTGCAGAGATCGTCATTCGTACCAGCGAAGGGGTCTCGCCACCGCAAGTCGCTGCCACGGTGGACGCATTGCTCGGTCGACTCCACGGTGGCGAAAGAGACTACGAGATCATCGTCCCCGAGGCGTTGCTCGAGCAGAGCCGCGAGACCCAGCGTTTGTTCGACATCGTGATGGGATGCATCGCGGGAATCTCGCTGCTGGTCGGGGGCATCGGCATCATGAACATCATGCTGGCGTCGGTGCTTGAGCAGACGCGGGCCATCGGTGTCCGCCGTGCCGTCGGTGCTCGTCGCCGCGATATTCGTTTCCAGTTCTTGGTGACCGCGTTCGCGCTGTCGTTGCTGGGCGGCATCGCCGGAGTCACCCTGGGAATCGCCATCGCCAACATCGTCGCGGCCTACGCTCAGTGGCCCACGGTCGTAACGGCGGGCTCGATCGCGCTCTCAACCGGGGTGTCGGTCGCGGTAGGACTCATTTCCGGTCTGTACCCCGCGATTCGAGCTGCGCGCCTCAATCCAATCGACGCGCTGCGCTACGAGTGAACCAAGGCCCGCAGGCGGGCGGCGGGCCCAATCCGTGCTGTTTCCACGCGCGACTTTCCTTGCGTCCTGGTACGATCACAACTTGCAGTGTCGAGCGATGTGGCTCGTTTTCGTGGGGTTGCTGGGTGGCGGCACGATCGGAGCCGCGTGCCAATCGAACGCGTTCGCCTGTCAGTCGGATGCCGCATGCACTGGAGGCCGTTGTGAGCCTCAGGGTTGGTGCAGCTTCCCGGATTCGACTTGCGACTCGGGCCATCGATTTGCGGATCATGCGGTCGGTGGGCTGGCCGGGAGCTGCGTTGAGGACTCCGTGGTCGGAACCTCGACCGCGACAACGGCGGATGAAACTGAAGAGGTGGAGACAACGGGAACGATCCCCGGCCCCGATGGCACGACGGGCCCGAGCACGACCGCCGCCGGATCATCTTCGGACGACGGCAGCCCCAGTGGCTCATCCGGGGAACCACCTGGTCCCGCGATCACGGTGACGCTTCCGATCCTTAGCGACACCAACGACGGGTCCATCTACTCTGGGTTGCTCGGCGGCTTCGAGTGGGCGATGTCCGGGGAAGAAGGAGACGGCGACGGTTTTTTCGGAGAGTTCCCCGCGGGCGAACATTACGCGGCCTACTTTCGCTTCGTACTGCCGCCCCAGGTGAGCGGCGCGTCCGTGGTGCAAGCGCGGCTGCGACTTGAGGCGACCTCAACCCTGACGTACATGTGGGATTCGGGCAGCCACGCGGTGGGCGTGTGGATCGAGGCGTCGAGCGACGCCCCGCCGGTCGAGTCAACTTCAGCGTTTCCTCGGCTGTTTGGTGGAACGGATGGCAGCGGCGTGAGCCTGACGGGCGAGATGGTGCGGTGGCCCGAAGCGGGCGGGCTCACCTGGGAGCCTGAGGCGAACACCTCGCCGGACCTGACACCGCTGTTCCAGGCGCTTGCCGAGCAGGCGGGGCCACTGGTTGCGGGGAGCCACGTCCAGTTGTGGATCTCGGTCGCGACGCCCACCGGCGTTGGCGGCGAGGTGACCTACGTCGACTTCGCGACGGGCCCAGACGCACAGGTCGCCGAGCTCGAGCTCACACTTGTCTCTCCATAGCGGGAAGCTTCGCTCGCGAGCCCGTGCCGACTTCATGTTCCTGCGGCGCGGACCGCCGGGCGCTCAGGCTGTCGGCAGCG